>JAITAH010000085.1 GCA_031284225.1 Dysgonamonadaceae bacterium
TCAGATGAAGGAAGCGGTTGACAAATTCAAAGACATTCTCAAAGCCGAAGGCTCCGAGATTGTGAATGAAGAAAACTGGGGCTTGCGTAAATTAGCTTACCCCATTCAAAAAAAATCGACCGGTTTTTATTCGTTGATCGAATTTACCGGCGAACCGAGCGTTATCGCCAAACTGGAAACCCAGTTCCGCCGCGACGAGCGAATCCTTCGTTTTCTGACTTTCCGTCAGGATAAGTATTTTGCAGAATATGCAGCTAAGAGAAGAAACAAATCGAAAGAAATTAAAAAGGAAAACTAAATCATGGCAGCAAATAATAGCTCGGAAATCCGTTACTTAACGCCTCCTACCGTCGATGTTAAGAAGAAAAAATATTGCCGTTTCAAAAAGAGCGGTATTAAGTTTATCGATTACAAAGATCCTGAATTTTTGAAGAAATTCCTGAACGAGCAGGGGAAAATCCTTCCCCGCCGCATTACCGGCACTTCGTTGAAGTTCCAACGCCGGATTGCCCAGGCGGTGAAACGCGCCCGTCATTTGGCTTTGCTTCCCTACGTAACCGATTTGATGAAATAACAAAAGGAGGAAACACAATGCAAGTTATATTATTAGAAGACATTAGCAACCTGGGTTACAAAGACGATATCGTTACCGTAAAAAGCGGCTACGGACGCAACTATTTGATCCCTCAAAAGAAAGCGGTTATCGCTTCCGAACCGGCAAAGAAAGTGTTGGCCGAAAATCTGCGCCAACGCGCTCATAAGTTGGAAAAAATCAAAGCTAATGCCCAGGCGTTGGCAACCAAGTTAGACGGCGTTTCGTTAACTATCGGCGCCAAAACCAGTTCTACGGGTACAATTTTCGGTTCGGTCAACAACATCCAAATCGCCGAAGAGTTGGCGAAAAAAGGATTTGAAGTCGATCGGAAATCCATTCTCATTAAAGATCCGGTCAAAGAAGTGGGTTTTTACAAAGCAACGTTGAAACTGCACAAAGAAATTTTGGTAGAAATCCCGTTTGAAGTAGTTTCGGAATAATTTTGTTTCGCGACGCAAGGAAGAGGGGTCTCAAAGAATGTTTTGCGCATTACAGGCCAACAGGCGAAACAGTCCAATATTTATCATTGGATTGTTTCGCTTATTGATTCACAATAAAGAAATCGGATTTTTAAAACCGTTGTTGCATTTTTCATCAAAAAATATTATCCACCCTCAATAAATACTGTTATGCAAAATTTCATTTTCAAAAAACTTCGTTTATTATGGCTTTTTTCAATCGTGTTGATTATCGGCGCTTGCGAAGGCGAAGATCCGGAGTCGCTGTCGCAGGAAACTCAAACAAACAAGTATATCAACGATTGGATACAAGAATATATGGACGTGTTGTACTTATGGAACAACCGGATGCCGGTCAAAACAGACAAAACGCTTTCGCCGGATAACTATTTCAATTCGTTGCTTTACACGGAAGAAGACCATTTTTCTTATATTGCAGCCAATTACGCCGAACTGTCGGACGCCCTGAACGGGGTGCAAATGGAAGCCGGTTATGCGTTCAGCCTGTTTTTTGCAGACCAACAGGAGCAGGATGTCGTCGGATTGATCGATTACATCAAACCCCATTCGCCGGCTTCGTCCAGCGGTTTAAGACGGGGCGATTTGTTCCTGACAATCAATGGAAAATCAATGACGATCCATAATATTCAGGAATTGACAGCCGCAATGTCCGCTCCGCACACTTTGGGAATTTATCGGAATAATGCCATTCAGGATCTATCGCTTACCGTGGCGAGATACGAAGAAAATCCGGTTTTACTTGATTCTATTTACAACGTCGGCGGTAAAAAGATTGCGTATCTGATTTTTAACTTTTTTTCTACAGACAACGGCGACAACAGTTATACTTACCTGAAAGAGTTGAACGAAATTTTCGGCAAATACAAGCAAACGCCTGTCGATGAACTGATTTTGGATTTACGTTATAATGGCGGAGGATCCGTATCGGTCGCCACTTCGCTTGCCAGCATGATTTCCAACCGCACTTCGTCCGATTTATTTAGTATCGACCAATACAACTCGATCGTGGACATGGAATTAAAAGCCGAATTAGGCAATGATTACAACAAAACTTTTTTTGACGATTTCCTGATTATCCGAGATGCAGACGGATATGTAATCGACTCAAAAACGCCCATCAATAAACTCGGATTGCAACGTCTGTACGTACTCGTTTCCCAGGGAACGGCTTCCGCCAGCGAATTAGTCATCAACGGGTTGAAACCTTATATGGAAGTTATTCTGATTGGGCAAAAAACGTATGGAAAAAATGTAGGCATGTGGTTCATTTATGAGCAAGACCCGCAAAAACAGCAAGAGAATCGATGGGGAATGTTGCCGGTCGTCGTTAAAACCTATAATGCTAATAATCAATCGGATTATAATTATGGTTTTACGCCGGATATAGAAGCCAACGAATATGCCGAAGCGCTGGCGCCGTTGGGAGATACTCGTGAAATCCTGCTGGAAAAGGCCTTAGATCGCATTGGCGTGCAGCCTGCACGGTCGTTCCGCAACGATGAAAACGGATTTCTTGCTCCGCCCTTCCTATCGTCCATCGACCGTACGCCGGGGCGCAAAAACCTGATTATTCCGGTCATTCGTTCATCATCTCACTGATACAACGTTGCAAACTTTGCTCCCAGGGCGGAATATGGATTCCAAAGGTTTCCTTGATTTTCGTTTTATCTAAGACGCTGTATGCCGGGCGGGGCGCGCGGGTCGGATACTCGCCGGACGGTATCGGATGTACAGAACAGGTGTTTATGCCCGCCAATTGCAAAATTTTTACCGTAAAATCGTACCAGGTAGTAATGCCTTCATTGCTGTAATGATAAATGCCTGCCAGAAAAGAACCGCTTCTTTCGGCATGAACAATCGCCGAGAGGAGGGTTTGCGCCAACTCGGCGGCATACGTCGGCGTACCTTGCTGGTCGTAAACGACATTCAAATCCGCACGTTCTTTGCCGAGGCGAAGCATGGTTTTCACAAAATTATTGCCATAAACGGAATACAACCAGGCGGTACGGATAATGATGCTTTCGGGACAAACGGCCAACAGCGCTTCTTCGCCGTCCCGTTTGCTTTTTCCATATACCGATTGCGGATGCGTCGGGTCGGTCTCGCGATAAGGAACCGTCGAGCGGCCGTCAAATACATAATCGGTTGAAACATGAATGATTTTCGCCCGGCCGGCGACCGCTTCCGCCAAGTTTTTCACGGCGTCGCGGTTGATTTTATAACACAAATCCTTCTCGTCTTCAGCTTTATCCACCGCGGTATAAGCGGCGCAATTTATCACATAATCCGGTTGATGAACGTTTATGAAATTTGTAATCTCCGTTTGATTCGTTAAATCCAATTCTGCTATATCGGTCTCAATAAACCGAAATTCGGGAAAACCGGCGGAAAGTTTCCGAATTTCACTGCCTAATTGCCCTTTTCCTCCGGTAACAAGAATGTTTTTTGACATAATTGATTATTTTTGTGCAAAAATACGAATTATGTGGCAATATAAAATTCTGACTACTGGTTTTTTTCATGCAGATGGCGGCGCTATGTTCGGCGCCATTCCCAAACGCGCCTGGAGCCGGAAATATCCGTCCGCACAGGATAATACCTGCGTGCTGGCGATGAATTGCCTGTTGGTATGGAATTCGGAAAAAGTGATTTTACTGGATACCGGCGTGGGAAGCAAAGATTTAGGCGCTCTTTCTTATTACCGGTTTTACGAGTTGCAGGACATTGCCGGACTGATTCGCACGCAAGGGTTTGAACCGGAACAGGTAACAGACATTGTACTCTCGCACCTGCATTTCGACCACTGCGGCGGTTGCACGTATCGCGACGCTTCTCATTCGCTCCAAATAACTTTCCCCAATGCCCGGCATTGGGTTACCCGGCGGCAATGGGAAAGTTATTTGCATCCGAACGACCTGGAAAAAGCGTCTTTCCGTCTGGACGATTTACTTCCGGTTTTTGAATCCGGCTTGCTGTGCCGGATCGATGACTTTCCCGTCGAACTGTCGCCCGGTTTCCGGCTTGCCGTTTACGAGGGACATTCGGCCGGGCAAATCGTTTCGTTTTTCCAAACGGATGAAGGAACAACCGGCGTGTTTGCCGGCGATGTGATTCCCACACGGGCGCATCTTTCCGACGATTGGATTTCGGCTTACGACACGCATCCGCTCGATGCGCTGGCGGCGAAAATCCGGCTCAAAAAGGAATTGGCAGAAACTCCGTCGCAACTGTTTTTTTATCACGATGCGTATTGTTTGTCTTATTCATTAATTTTTTAATCATTTAATAATTATTCTTATGAAACGGTTTACTGTTTTATTCATTGTGTGCTTTACGCTATTCCCGTTGTTCCACGCCTGCAACGTCCATTACGGGAAAAGCCTGAAAGGCAATCGCCAGATTGTTCACGAAGAAATGGCCATCGACGATTACGAAAGTATTTCCCTGAATCTTCCGGCGGAAGTGATTTACCGGCATATTCCGCAGGAAAAACCTTTCTTGCAAGTATCGGTCGATGAAAACCTTTTGCCGCTGCTGGACATTTCCGTTCACAACGGCCGGTTGACGCTCAACCAGAAAGAGAATATCGGTCTGCAGGCTTCGCACTTTGTTATCTATACCAATTCGCGGCATTTGAGCCGAGTATCTATCGGCGGGTCGGGCAATGTGGTACTGGAAAAAGAGGTGAATGCCCAAAACATGGAAATAGTCATTTCCGGCTCAGGTAATCTCAAAACCGACAGCTTGTATTGCGAATTGCTGGATGTACAAATTTCCGGGGCGGGCGACGCAGATTTGAACGGCGCCGCTACTCGCGCCCAATACGCCATTTCCGGGGCGGGCGATATTCATGCATTCGATTATTTAGTGGAAGACTTAGATTGCCGAATCAGCGGGGCGGGCGATATTCGTGCATACGTCGATAAAAAACTGTATGCCCGGATTTCCGGCACCGGCAATATTCGTTACAAAGGGAGTCCCGAAACGGTGGATAAACAGGTTTCTGGCCTCGGTAGCATCAGTCAAACGAAGTAATTAGCTCTCGCCTGAAAAATACCCTCCACTCTGCATTAGAGTGCAGTCTTGCTCTGCATTGGAATGCAGTCTGTCCTTGTCACATATTCCCTTGGTAAAATGCCGCTCGCAACGGGCGTGGATCCCAAAGTTTTTATACGGGACAATTTTCTCAATATTTCACTCTCCAGAAACCTGTTTTGTCGGAGCCTGCCCGCTCGATTTTATTTGCCGATTTTAATACGTTCAGATTTCTGTAAACAGTCCTTTCTGTAATCGACAGCATTTTTGCAAGTTCTTTTACCGTAACAGTTGGAAATTGCGTTATTATGTGTATAATATTTTCTTTTACACTGACATTTACACTGACATTTACACTGACATTATTGGGGTCTAAAGGCTCTTTTTGCAGGTCTTCACCGGTTTCATCTATATCCCGTATATTTCCCGCCATAAATTCTTTGGCAAACAGGAGTTTCTTTTTCACATAAACAGAAATAAAATCAACGAAAGGCTGTATCTGCTCAATCGCAGCATTAGCCCCGCTGTAAGGGTCTTTGCCTGTAATGTCATCGCACTTACCCAGTACTTCAAGGTATTTGTTTCTGTTGGCAGTCGGAATAACAATCATTGGATAACCGTGCCGCAATAAGATATAATTGGCAAGCAGCCTCGCAATTCTACCGTTACCGTCTTCAAACGGGTGGATACGAATCTTCGCAGTTACGCATCAACGCTTCGCCTTTTACTTTGCCGAATAAAAGCAAAAGTTTGGTCTGTCCGTACGTCAGCGTATTTCCTTCCAAACGGTTGGAATTGTAGTTAAAATCAATCATAAAAGACTGTTCCATTCGGCGCTGCAGTTCAGGCTTGAGAGGTTGCGCCTCCTGCCATTCTTTCAATAATTTTTCAACCGTATCCATATCCTGTTATTCAATATTTCCGATTATTTTTCTCAATCCGCTCATTATCCCGCTGTTTTTTTCATTGTTGATAATCATCATTTTCCTGACTTATTCAGTCCTGTTTTTGTCGGAATTTCATTTCTTTTCCAGCTTTTTTTGTGTCTGTTTTATTGCTTCCAGAAAGTCGCGTTCGACTTTTGAGAGTTCGTTACTTGTTTTTCGACGATACTTTTCGTATTCCTGCTCAGCCTTTTGCAGAGCGTTTTTGTGACTTACCGTACCGCCGTCGGTCAAAATACCTTTGCCGTACCGTTGAGCAAAATCATCTAATTCGACGACCCAATCTTTCATATACATCGGTACATGCTGCATGGCGCGAAGTTCGGCCAGATCGAAAAATGCCGAAACCATACGGTTAAGCGTGGCAAGTTCCGTTTCGTCGAGATAGTTTTTAGCAATACCGATTTCGCTTTTCGCGGGTTTTTCGCCTTTAAAGACTGTCAGTCCCATAAAAGGCAGTTCGGCGTTGGCGCGTCTGGCAATGATTTCCGCCGCCGTATGTCCGTGAGCCGCATAATGGATTTTGTTTTGCACGATTTTGAAAAACTGTTGCGATTCGTCGGTATGCGGGTCGTAATCCACACTGGTTGCATACAGGTCAAGTATTTGACGGTAAAGCACTTTTTCCGAAGAACGAATGTCGCGGATACGTTCCAGCAGTTCGTACCAATAACTGCCGCCGCCTGCGCGTTTGAGCAAATCGTCGTTCATCGCATAACCTTTGATAAGGTATTCTTTCAGCACGCCGCTTGCCCACCTGCGAAACTGCGTGCCTTGCAACGACTTTACACGATAACCGACGGAAATAATGACGTCAAGGTTATAGTATTCGATAAACCTTTCTACTTGACGGGTTCCTTCCATTTGAACTGTTGCAAAATTTGCAACAGTTGAATTTTGGTCGAGTTCCCCTTCCTCAAATACATTTTTTATGTGCCGCGAAACGGTCGATTTATCGCGCTGAAAGAGTTGCGCCATTTTGTCGAGCGACAGCCAAACGGTTTCGTTTTCCATTCGGACGTCAATTTTCGTCTGTCCGTCTTCGCTTAGGTAAATGATTATTTCCGACTGATTGTTCATTTTTTCGTTTTATTTTAGTTTAGTTGTTCAATTGTTTTCCGTATTTTGCGTTTTCAATTGCATAGTAAGATGATATACAATTATTTCAAATACCCTCCATTGTTGCGGCAGACTTGCGCTATGTCCCGGATTGCCCAATAGGGATGGTCGGCGTGCAAAGCCCGCCAACATTCGTTTAAAAAATCTATTCCGCCGTATTGCTTCAGATAAAAATAGGCTTTTTGCATGTTCATCTTATATCCTGACGCAAATTTTGGAATGATAAAACTGATAAAACTTGTTTTATCTCTTGTCTGCTTGTCTAATGCTGTTGCCATTTCCGGTTATTTTACAGTGCGAATATACGAAATTTATTGCGATTTTTTAATAACTGAGTAATAAACGACGCGCTCAACGTATCGTCCACTGAACGCCCCCTATCAGCCAAAAGCCGGGCTGGGGGATATTTCCCCGGTCGTAATAGGCTACGTTGAACAAATTATTGGCCGTTACCGAAAAGGAAAGAAGGTCTTTCTTCCAAAGCAATTTCAAATCGAGCAGGGCAAACGGCGGATAGGGTTCTTCGTTCAATTTTTGCGCATTTTCGTAGCGGGTATAAGTTCCCGCGCGGTCTTGCCACCGAAATTGCCAGTCGGCGGTAACGCCTTTATACACCGGATGCGTCAGCCCGGCCGTGAACTTGTGCTTCAAATAATCCATCACGTAATTGGAAATCCAGGGGCCGGCGTCGCGCGTTTGATAGATGTACATGTAGCCCAGATTCAGCTTCGTAGCCGGCAAGCGGGGAACTGATGCGCCGACGTTCCATGCAAAATTGGTCTCTAATCCGGTTTTTTCTATCGACGTCAGGTTGGTAGCCTGGTAGTCTTTATCTTCCGGATTTTCCCGAATCCAGTCGATCACATTTTTCCCTTTTTCGTAAAAGGCATTGGCAGACAGGGACAGGGACGAACGGCGGTATTGAATACCCAATTCGTAAGATTCCGATTTTTCCGGCTGCAAATCGGCAAATCCCTGCAAGTCGGGTGCGGCATAGTAGAGGTCGGTGAACGTCGGCGTCCGGGTAGCATTGTTCCAGGAGGCAAAGATCTTCGTCCGTCCGGACAGCCAATACGCGGCGTGAATGTTGGGGTAAAAATCGACCGTGTGCGAAAATGCGGTGTTGTAATTGGCCAACAAACCGGCGCCCAGAGTAAATCCCCGGAACAAACAGGTGTGTTCGAGAAAATAACTCACGTTGGTGCGGTTGTCGCGAACAATGTATTTTCCCAGGTTGACCGTATCTTTTCCCAGTTTATTGCTGAAAATACCTTCGTTGCGGATTTCGCCGCCCCAGTTGGTGATTCCGCCTTTCCATTGGTATCGCGTGTTGAGGGTAAAACCGAAAACGTCCGAATAATGGTAGTTGTGGCCTTTGTACCAGTCGGGAATATCGGGCGTTCCGTCGCGGTAGAGCTGAAAAGAATCGTAATGCCGGTTCCAGTAGATTTGCGGAATGAATTTCAACTTTGTACCTGCCTCGCCTCTGACGGCGACAAAAAGCGTTTGCGTATCGTCGAACTGGTTCAGATAGGAAGGCGAATAAAAAGTATTGGCGCCGTATGCTTTGTCATTGACTCCGCACTGGATATCGAGTTGGGCATTTTCTTCCTGAAAATGACTTTGCCACAGAGTATTTAGGATTTTATAATCGCTGTCGGGGCGGTATCCGGCCGAAGCATGATATCCGGCCGAGAGGCTGTGCGAAGAGGAGGCTGTTTTCAGCGCTCCGCGGAGTTCCGTTCCCCACAGTTCGTACATTCCGCCTTCGGCCTGAAAAGACAGCCCGGTATCCGAATCTTTTTTGGTAACAATATTGATTCCTCCGGCGAAAGCGCCGGCGCCGTAGAGCAGGGAAGCCGGTCCCTGGATAATTTCGATATGATCAATGTCGGAAAGATTAATAGGAAGATCCATAGAATAATGTCCGGTGTGGGGATTGGTCAGATTGGCTCCGTTGAGCAGGATAGCGATTTGGTCGAAGGCGCCGCCACGCACCGAGATATCCGTTTGAACGCCGGCGCCTCCTCGCTGTCGGACGTCCACTCCAGCGACGTTTTTCAGCAAATCGGCCAGCGTTTGGGCGGGCTGCCGCTCAATTTCCGCCCGGGTGATAACGGTAACGAGCTTAGCGGTTTGTTGTAGCGTCAACTCCGCTTTTGACGAAGTAACTACCAGCTCGTCTAATTCCTGTTCCCGGACGAGGGAATCGGGCGTAGAAACCGTCCGGCTTTGCGCGGAGGCTTGCGTAGCGTGGGCAAAAGTCAGCACACAACCGGCCACCACGCCGATACTCACTACTTTGTGCATACTGTTGAAAGCGGAATACGCTTTCCGGGCAAACCGTTTAAAACGGTAATGCCGTTCGTGAAACCATTGTTTTTCTTTCATTTTTTATTTTTCTAATTTAAAAGATTTACGTCCAATCAAATTTTCATCGGCAAAAATATCCACGCGGTAAGTTCCGGGCAACAGAAATTCTTCGATTTTCCAGTAAATACTCAGGGGCGTTTCTTCGCCGGCGTATTCGATGGTACGCTTAGCAGAATAGTTGATTTTTTTATTTTCGAAGGTAAACAGATCCGCGGGATTTTTGACCAACACATCGTCGTCCGGTTTCTGGATACGGATATAAACGGTTTTCTCGCCGGGTTGCGCCGTGATGTTTTTATTGATGGTAAAGCGGATTTCGAGCTGATCCATCCGCTTGATTTTGTCGGTTTCTTTGTTTTTGTCCGTGATACCGCGGACGACGATATTGCTTGCATCCAGTTTCGAGGCTATCTGAACGGTTTCTATCAACAGTTCTTTTTCCTGCGCCAATTGGGATACCGACTGGGAAGCCGCTTGGAGTTTTTCCTGTACATTGCGGTTTTCCTGCACCAACTGTTTGTTCAGGCGATCCAGCGAATCGATTTGGGCGACATATCCGCGCATGATGGTGCGCAGGGTTTCCAGTTCTTTTTTCAGTTCGCTGATGCGTCGGGCGTCGGTAGCTTTCACGGTGCGGAGTTCTTCCTGCAAGCGTTGCACTTTCAACCGTTCGGTTTCCAGTTGGGCGATGAGCGAATCGTTGCTGATTTGGAGTTTATAGCCTTCGTATTGAATGGAAAGGTCGTTGTATTCGTCTTCCAGTTCTTCTTTGTAGAGTTCGGACTGTTGCACCAAATCCTGCATTTGCCTGTTTTGCCAAAAGATATAAAAACCGGCGCCGGCAATGAGCAACAACAGGACGGCCACTAAAATAATCCAGAGGGTTTGTTTATTTTTCATACGAAAATCATTTGTTTTTTTATGGTCGTATGTAACCGGCGCATTTTATCTGCTTGAATGATTTTTAATCCTACCGGCTTCATACTCGCTTTTGAATCGTATAAGCGGGGGTAAAGGTACGATATTTTTTGTTTGTATGAAAATGGGAGGTGGTTATCGAGGAATCGTCCGCACAAAACGGTTGTCGGTAGGCTATTTCAACCAATATTTAGCCCGGCATTACGAAAATTTTCTCCGATTGTAAAACCATACCGAAATGTCGGCATACTTGAATTTCTGTGTTGAGAAACGAGGAAAGATTGATTTTTGCTCCATTTCTTTTATCTGCGTCGCCGTTTTGTGAAACCCGCAATTATAAGCAGAAGCGTAAAACCGCAGCTTCTCTTCTTCCGTTGAAAAAGCGACAGCGGCAAACTTTTGGTTTACAATCCCGCAAAAAACAGCCAGATATTTTATTTGCCATTCTACCGTACCGAGTCTGCTGATTCTTTCCGTGCGCGAAGCTCGTTCGTCGGGACGATCGAAAAGGCAGAAAGCATACCTGGTTTTCAGCAACGAGTCGGCAGATACATATTCTTCTAACTTTTCGATAAACGAGGGTTTCATCTGAAAGTATCCTATCGAAAAATCCGAATAGGCTTTCCCTGCTTGTACATAAAATACTTTTAAGGAATACGTTTCCAGCTTGTTGCGCAGGTAACTGTATTGTGTGAGTTCGGGCGCCACAACGGCAAAAAGGAACTCCGGCGTAACATCCATGCCTTGAACGGCAGCTTCAAACAGGCTTTTATGTTCCGAATAAAAAACTTCGGCTTCTCGACATTCGTCGGGGTAGAGGGCAACGTAAGTGTTGCCCTGACCTCGACTTTCCGCCGTATTTAACCCAATTAACAGTAATACGACTATTGTTTTAATCCAATTTATATTCATATACTACCAGCGCTTTGCCTTCGATGCTGTTCCATACAAAGGCGTTTTTCTTCTCGTCGTAATAAGCGTGGATAGCAGGATGATTGCCCAGCTTATTGCCGTCTATCACTACGTAATCGTATTCCATATTCGAATAAAAAATATGAGCGCCGTCGGATGATATAACTTCATTCTGGATATAGTCGTACATGTGACTGTTAAAACCGTAATTGGGGCTTTCTCCTTTTATTTCGGCTATCGCTGTATCATAATCCTGCTCTGATACTTCTTTTCCGTTGACATTATACCAATATTTATCATTTTCCCAATAGCTAAACGCATACTTACCGTTGTCGGTGATTGCAACATCGTAAACATATTGATAAGGGCCGAAAATTTTTCCGTCGATATTTGCATAGTATTTACCACTTTCCTTGTAGCCAAACGCATACTTGCCGTTATGCTTGATTGAAAAGGCATAAAGTTCTGTGATAACATTGGGTAAGACCTTATTGCCGAGTTTGGTAAACCAGCGTCCTGCAACATTCAGGCGATAGCCGTAGCCATCGTCTTTTTCGGGGTCAAGATAAAAGACATTTATAGGTTCATCATAATAATAATCTCCATCCTCCCCATATTCATGCTTTATTCCTTCGGCCTTTGCTATCCGTTTGCCGTTGAAAACGAAAGTAAACTCGTGCGTTTGTTGGTTTTCGATAATGGCGGCAAACTTGTATCCGTTCAGTGTCATGCGCATAAAGTACTCAGTGTAATAAATTTCCTCGTTAGCGCCAAGCGTGAAGAGGACTTCGCGTTTGGGGTTTGCTTCCTGCGCGTTCAGGCTGCTCGCGGCTATCGCGGCAAACAGCGTAATTAAAAAGATTTGTTTCATTGTTTTCATGTTTGTTGTTGTTTTAATGTTTAAAAGTTCCATTTTAAAAGTGATTTGAATTATTTATTTGCTGCCGCATAGCGGCGCAATAAACATTATCAGGACACCTCCTGTCAAAATACAAAACCAGCTCCAAAAATTGTCTGTCGAAAGAGCCATCAAAAAAGCACCCGCTATCACTAAGATAAGTCCTATTACAGCTACTATTGTAGCGCAGCCGCCGGGTTTTCCGAAATCGTCAAAATCGCAACTTGGCATATTTTACAGTTTTAATGGTTTACTCGTAATATTCTATTTCTCTCGCTCGGACGACCTTTTTCATCGTACCGATAAATATATTTTCGAAAATCCGCGTGGCTTTCTCGGATCTCGCCGTAGGCGTAAACCGCTTTGTAGTCGGTTTCGTGTTGTTCTGCGCCATTGTGCCGCCGATTGTTATCGCGGCAAGAATTGCTGTTAAAAAGATGTTCTTTTTCATGTCTGTTTATTTTTTAATTCATATTTGCTCGAGAAGTTATTAATCGTAATAACCATCGTTAATATCGTCAATAAAAGACTTCGCGTATATGGCGCATATCAAGGCGCTAACGGCAGCCACGAGTTGCAATATACCGATTAGTATTTCGTCGTGCCGGACATAATATATTCCCGTGATCACAAAGAGGATGACCGATGCAATATAGAGCAGGCAGCCAATGTAATTTCCTTTTCTGGTTTTGTTTAGTGCAACACCAAGCAAAACCATAGCAATAATAATTAAAATTGGAATCATAATTTTTTTCGTTATTTAAATTTGTTATTTATTTTATTCTACCAGTATAAATCCTCCACATCGTCAACAACGATAGTGAACAGTTCTGTTCCATCAGCGGCGAGAAAGACATATTTCCAAATAAATCCTTTTCTTATAAATTCCACAGTAAATTCATTCTCTCTTATATCGGTTTTCAAAAACTGTTCTATCCGATTTTTAAACTCGTCATACGAAGCGGCAAAGTCCGCTATATCGTATCCTTCGTCGAAAGTATAAGTGTATTCTACTGTTTTTGTCAGTTCGTTAAAATTAACGTTAGAAACAACAAGACCGCCGCCTATTTTTTGCGGAAGTGTGCTTTGGAGTATTTCAACTTGCTGTCGAAGATTTTCAATATAATACTCTTCTTCCGTCCGATTGGTAATATCGTCTTTTTTTAAATCGGCTGATGTTATATAAATATCAGCGATGTAAACCTGGTATGAATCTAAAATAGAAATGCATACAATAGCTCCTTCGTTTATTAATTTCATGAGTTTTTCGTTATTATAGAAGTTTCGTATAAGACCGTTTTTCATGGTACTTTGAGCCGATTTTCTTATCATGACCCTATCGTACTCTTCTTCCAACCAGGTTGTATGCATCTTTATCATCAAATTGGGAAGAACACTGACGCTGTCTAATCTTATAGCGCCGGCGACAAGGAGTGGGCAATCGTTATCCCAATTTTTAGCAAATTCTTCGAGCTGTCTCTGCCTGTTGTTGTGACAGGCAGAGAGGGAAATCGCTATTATTACTATTACTGAAGCGATAAGCGTCTTAAAACTAATTGTTTTCATTGCGTTTCATTTTATTTGATTAGTGTAATTCATTAATATTTACTATGTTGCAATTTATGGAAAGTCTTCCCGATTTGACAATGACAGCCATTATCTTTGCCTCTTCTTCCGAAAAATCGCCGACTATTTCCATTTTTCCACCGTCTATTCTGTCCCTCACATTCGGAGCGGAATAAACCTTTCCGTCGATCGTAATTGGCAGTGTATGATTGATATTCCGGCTTGTTATTTCGGCGAAGCGTTTTGCTCCATTCGAGTCGAACGTTAAAAATAGCACGTGATATTTGTACCCGCTGTTCTTTCTGACGACTGTTTTTGCATCTATTATTACGCTATTGTCCAAAACGTTCTTACCGCGATAACTTTTCAACATATAAATCGGAATCAAGCCGTTTTTTGCCGGATCAGGCTTTCCGGAAGCAAATACCAAATTTTCAGGAAATGCTTTTTCTTTTGTTTTATTCAACAGGCTTAGCGTTGTTTCGCAGTCTTCATCTTTTACGTAGCCTAATATCGGAGAACTCTGCCATTGTTCATATTCCTGTATAAATTGCAGGGATGCAGCTTTGCTGTCTATAAAATCAACTCCGATTTCATCAATTTGGTACGTCTCCCATAAGTTGATATTTCCCTCGGTCGTAATCAGTCGCCTGACTACGGCGGTATCTCTTACATTTTTTAGCTTGTAATGTACAACATCAGAACGTTTTGTATCCGATTCAAAAAAATATCCATCCGGATTTTGGACAACACGACAACCGTACATATCTAAGCGGTCTGCAATGCACAAGGCTGCCAATTTTTGCATCTCAAAATATTTCATTCGGATGACTTTATAAACGTAGTCGTTACTGTCGTCCGGGCGAATATTATTGTCTATTTTCATAAACAGGCTTGCCAATGATTTGTCGGGCAAATCGGTTTCCCATACGTTGTAGAAAACGTCTATCAGTAGGCTGTCGGGAAATTGTTCTTTGACAGCGAGCGATTTTTCGAGCACGTTGACGAAATCCGGCTCATCCGCCTTGAAGTCTGCGAGTTTGATCAATGCGTCTTTTCCCGAAAATTCAACGGTATAAACCATCGTTGCGCCGTTTTCTGTGCAGGCGGCAGTAAACAAACTGATAATCAGTGCCGCAAATCCTAAAATTCTTGTTTTGTTTCGATTTTTCATGTTTCTTATTTTAAAAATTATATTATTCAAAAAAATATTTCTTAACCTTATTGCGTTAAAAGACGCCCTTTGAGGATTTTAATTTACTATTCATCAGCCTATAACGACGAACAGGAAAAGCGCCAATAACAAGATACCAATGATTGTCAGCAGAAAGATAGCTAATAAGTTCCAGTAGCCTGCTTGGAATTCTATTATCGACTCCAGATGTTTTACCTCATGTGGAGCCTTGCTGAATTTTTTACAAGCTCTAATCGCATCCCGCAAATATGTAGCAAGAAAGAACTCTAAAGCGGCAATGCCAAGTAAAAGAATGAGAAAGACAGGATTATGCTTTTCTGTAAAAGGATTGTGATCGTCAATAATCAGGTTGCCTATACTAAATAGCGTTAGTGCAGCATGAATCCCTGCCAGAATGTAGTAAGTTATGGACACGATTTTCATACCCAATTTCATTTTTTGGGTAAGCTCGCGCATTGCTTTGGGTGACAAAACCGGATTTTCCGGCTGTTCGACTGTTTGATTTTCGACGTTTAAAACTTCGTCTTGAATTTTCTGTTCCATGATTTTTGAATTTTAAGTTTACTAATATATAAGACTCAATATTGCAATGACAACACTAACAACGAATAAAGCCAACATGCCGACGCCGGCTATTCGGGTGTTCTTGTTGTATTTATATACATAACCATCGTTTGTATATACCTGTGAGAACACATAATTGAGCGCTATTACCAGCCCAATAATACCCAGCGAGAGGAAATATCCCAATACAATTACCAACGGGTTTCCCGGTACTCCTTCGCGAAGTTCTGCCTGGGCTTTTTTCTTTCCGTCAATATCGATGGACAGGCCTCTCCTGACAGCTTCCTGTTCGGCCAAATCCCTGATCTTCTTAGGATATTCCTCGATGTTCAGATAGGTATCGCGCAATTCTCCATCTGTTTTTTTTCTGAACAAGTAGAGAATGGCAGCATCTTTAGAGGTTAGTTCTTTCGGAGATATTCCTCTGAAAGAAAGTTCTTCGATGAGTGCGTCAACATACGTATCAACATATTTTTCGCGCTCGACGTAGTGCGTTACCAATTCGGTATCGGTAAATGAATGGATAATATTCCAGTTTTTTTCTTGCGTTTCCATGATTGTATAATTAATTTCCATGCACCGGCAAAGATAGCGACGATAGTTACTTCGTCTTTTGGCGTCTGCCTATAAAAAGTTAGGCGTCTGCCTATAATGTTCGAAAATGAGCATTAGGCAAATGCCTAAAGTGAAAATTTTGTATGAGAATTTTATTTAGGTATTAATAAACCCTCGTTATACGCTTTTGCAATAATGTATTGCTTCTTGTTTTTGCAATTAAGACACTCGGCAATTTTTTTTTGGTAATTGTCATGTGTTTGGCGGCTTCCGGAATATTTTTTCTCCGGATCGTCGCTAGCAAGGAATTCAAGGAATGCAAAATCTTTTTCATCTAACCCAAAATCTTTTTTTGCTTTCTCTATTCGTTTTTTACGTTCGGCTTTCTGTTTTAAAAGAGTGATCCGGGACTTAAAACCGATTGCTTGGCTTTCTATTATTTCGTACTTCTGTACGCTTATTTCATCGTTATTCAAAGCATCGTCAATATCTTTGATTATTTTATCTTTTTCCTGTTTGAGGTCAGGTTCTATTATATCAATATTTTCCACATCGCTTTTCATTTTTTCAAAAATATCCTTTATAACGTCCTTGATCTGTTTGAGATTCCGTTCCAAATTTTCTTTTTCCTTGTTCAGTGCATTCAAATCGTCTTTAGTCTGTTTGAGATTCTGCTCCAAATTTTCTTTATCCTTGTTCAGTGCATTCAAAGCGTCTTTGATCTGTTTGAGATTCCGTTCCAAATTTTCTTTATCCTTGTTCAGTGCATTCAAGGTATCTAAGGAAATAGTTCTTTCGTCAATATTCGATTTCCATTGCAATAAGTCTTCGTCAAACTTGTCGGTTTGCTTGGGGATATGTTTTTTTCGCAACTCCTTTGTAATCTTATCCTTTAAAGCAGAACCGTCGATTTGCAATCTTTCTTTAAATGTTTCATCAATTACTTGTTTATTAACTGTTTGCAGATTATTTTCTATTCTTTTTAGAAAATTCCCTAACCGGCGTCGGCGTGTTTGCTGATCCTGAATATAGAAAATAATTAAGATGATGCCCAGCAAGACAAATGCTGTTATCACGAGCAAAATCCACGGAAAGATTTTTTCTGCCTCAGGGGAAATGGATAATGGATGGTTGTCTTTGTAGTGATACACGCCCGAACGATTGCCGATAACCAGCGACGAATCGCTCAAAAAGGCAAGCGTGGCGTTATTAAAGCTGATATCTCTGTGAAAAAGTTCGTTACAAGTGTCGGTAGAGAGTGAAGAAAGTTGTGCAAAACCATGATTCCCCACTACGGCTACCGTTTGCGACAAGCTGTCGGAGATGAACGAACGGACGTATTTACTGGTATTTAACCGGATATTCGGTAACGAATTCATCTTGTCTTTCCCTGCGTAACGGTAGATGTTTTTTGAAGTATGGACGTAGAGTTGTTGGTTTTCCACCACCAGATTCCGGATATTTCCATAGCGATTTTTTTCTGTGAGCAGTGTATCGATGGAAAGGTCGTTGTTTATGACGTACAAACCTTTATTCAGCGTACTGACGTACAATTTACCGGCAATCCGGCATATATCGGTTACATACAAATCGTTGTCCGGGTCTTTCAGTGTATTGTAAGGATGGAAATCGTCGTTTTTTGAGGGATCGGTAACACATAAATTGTAGCGAGAGCCGACATACAGGGTTGTGTCATTATCGAAAAACAGGCATCGGATATCGTTTTGCGACTGTCCCGGCAAGTTGATGGGCATCGCTTTGACCAGCTTCCGGTCTTTTATATTGATTTTGAAAAGCGTTTTGTTGGAAGCAATCCAGAAAAAATCGCCGTATATTTCACTTTGGACAATGTTGTCGCTTATTTCCAGTCCTTTGATTTTGCCTTGCAGTTGGGCGAGCGAACCTTCCCGATAGGAATATAGTTTATAATCGCTGCTCACAAAATAAACGGTACCGTTGCGATACTTGCTTAAAGCGATCACACGGCTTCTTCTTCCGTCGGCGTTTTGATGTACAGGGAAAGTGAGCAGTTGGTCTCCACAGGCAAGAAAAATGAAATTTTTGTTCGTACAAACGAACTGTTTTCCGGAAGTACTTATTCCTTGCGGTATTTCGTAAGGAAACGGCTGATGTTCTTCCGCCGTTTGGTAAGTTATGGCGTTACGATCTATGATCCATTGGCCGTTTAGCGAATCTTTTATGTATCCGTATGCCGTTCCGGGATATTGCAGGGAGGTTTCTTTCGGACGATGAATATTTATTTTCCATATCCCCTTATCCCCGGTGGAGACATATAACGATTCGTTTTTGTAAAACAGGTGGGTAATGGCTTTGCCGGATAAAAGCGTATCCGTAATTTGCCCTTTGTGTCCCACTAAAAGCGCCGAGTCGGAAGCGATATAAGTTTTTCCGTCGATACATAGCACGTTATTAAATCCGTAATGGCGGCGGGACTGCAATTCCTCATGATAGGGTTGTAAAATTGCATCATTCAAATTTTGGAGTATATAACAGCCGTTCGACGTGCCCAGAATGAACGTCTGACTGCTGTCGTCCCGCGCGATGCTGTACACGCCATAATTGGTTTCTTTTTCGGCGATGGGATAAGTTTTCAGAACGGTTCCCGTTTTGTTGTCCACACGAATGGCTTTCAATCCTTCGTCCCGGACGCCGACCAGAAGTATATTTTCGCTATATTCTTTTATGTCATATACTCTGTTGTAGCCGGCGTCTATTGGAATTTGTTTGTCGGTATAGGTATTCTTTATGATGATGTTCCCGTTTTCGAAGCCGATGAATACAAGGCTGTCGTTTCGTTCCGACAGACTGACACTTGTTACGGGTACTGAAAATGAATCTACCGTATGAAAAAGCGCTATCGAAGAATCTTTTTTAGAACAAGACAATGTAAATATACAGAAAAGGAATGAAAAAAGTATTTCTCGAACAGGACGATAAGTAAATGAACGACAAGTAAATAAGCTAACAAGCGGACGAGGTAAAATATCAACAATTTTCTGATTTCCAGCAATTTGCATATTTGTTAAATATGTGTGTCTCATAATATGTTATTATTTACTTGATTTAATGCACAAAGTTATATAAAAATAATAATTACAATTGCATTTGAATAAAAAATTTAATCGGAGTAAACCGATATATCAAAGAACGTTTTCTTGGCTTGCGAAAGTGCCCCGAAGGTTTACACGCTTTTTTCGAGTTGTTATGCTATGCCGCTTTTCTACATTTTCAGTTCCTTTTTAAGCCTTTCGTATATTTCCTGCCAGGGACGAAGGTAGAGTTCGGCGCTATAATCTGTTAATTGAGCAAAAGTTTCGGAATTGTAGAACATATCTGTGGCTTGCGTTTCGTCTATCTGACTGTCAAACATGAGCTGTTCTACAAGTAAATCTTCTATTTGAAGAATTTTTGAAGCGTTTTTGTTCGCGACCGACGAAAGCATTTGCAGCGAAGCGGTTGTACAGAAACAAATCTGATGCATGGGCTTTTTGAAACGCAATTCTTCGATAAATTCCTTATCTTCAAAGGCGTATTCATTAAATTCAAAAGTGGTAACGACGGGCGTCGCATCATGCCACGAGGCAACACGGGCTGCAATATCCTCGGCTTGTTTGAGAAATCCGGTAACATAAAAACCTCGCCCGAAATCAGTGCCAATCCTGCATTTAGACAAGTCTATGGTTTCTGTTTTTTGCATCGCTGCCGTGATATACTTTCATCTTAATCCTCCATTTCCGGCAAACGGCAAACATTTCCCGTGCAACCCCAAATGGATTTTGAATGTGCAATGCCCACCAATGATTTTTCAAATAATCAAAATCTCCGTATTGACGCAGACATAAAAGATCAAAGACGTCTTTCAAGTCTTTACGTCTATTTCTTT
>JAITAH010000187.1 GCA_031284225.1 Dysgonamonadaceae bacterium
AAAATGGTTCAATTGAAAATAGTGGGATTGACTTTTAGTCAAGTCCAGACGGGGGCCTACGCCTTGATTTTGGCAGAGGAAGGGGGTAGCCGCCGGGTTCCCATAATTATCGGTACGCCCGAAGCGCAATCCATTGCCATTTATCTGGAAGGATTGAATCCGCCGCGTCCGTTAACGCACGATTTTTTCATTAGTTTTGCCCGGATTATGAATGTGCGGATCAAACAAATCCATATTCATGAATACGTGGATGGTATTTTTTATTCCCAAGTCATTTTCGATACAGGCAAAAAAACTTTCGCAATCGAAGCGCGTACTTCGGATGCAATCGCTCTGGCGCTCCGGGGCGATGCGCCGATTTTTATGGAAGAAGCCATTATAAACGAAGTCGGCGTTCTGATAGAAAATGATTGTTTTTGGGAAGAAACGGAAGATGTGCCGGAAAAGAAAAGCAATATTCCTTTTGAATCCTTGCCGTCGGACGATCTTCAAAAAAGGCTGAACGAAGCCATTGCTCGGGAAGATTTTGAAAAAGCGTCGTATATTCGAGATTTACTTCATAAAAAATCAAAGAAATGAAAACTGTCAACATTAATGGTACTGACCTGAGAGCCTCAAATATTATCATGGGCTGTATGCGTATTCATTCGCTTTCGCTTTCCGAGATTGATCAATTAGTGAAAACGGCATTAGATCAAGGTGTTAATTTTTTTGATCATGCCGATATTTATGGCAATGGAGCTTGCGAAACCCTTTTCTCGCAAGCGATTGGCATGAATAGTCGGATACGGGAACAAATGATTATCCAAAGCAAATGCGGTATCCGCAGCCGGAAAAACTATTACGATGTTTCCAAAGAATATATTCTGGAATCGGTGGATGGTATTTTACAACGCTTGCAAACCGATTATTTAGACGTCTTGCTTTTGCATCGACCCGATGCTCTGATGGAGCCGGAAGAAGTAGCCGAAGCCTTTGAAATACTTCGCAGCACAGGAAAAGTAAGGTATTTCGGCGTTTCCAATTTTCATTCCATGCAAATAGAACTGTTGAAAAAATATGTTTCTTATCCGTTGGCGATTAATCAATTGCAATACAGTGTGGCGCATACGCCGATCATTGATGAAGGCGTCGCCGTCAATATGCTAACCGATCAGGCGATAGATCGCACCGGTCACATATTGGATTATTGCCGTCTGAACAATATAACCATTCAAGCCTGGTCGCCTTTCCAGAAAGGATTTTTTGATGGGCCTTTCTTCCAGGATCCGGAATATACGGAATTGAATATTGCGTTAAGCAAATACGGCGAACCCTACGGCTTGGATATTACGGGATCGGCTGTCGCTTGGATTGCCCGTCATCCGGCCAATATCCAAACCATTTTGGGAACTACCAAACCTGAAAGATTGATTGCCGCGTGCAAAGGCTCGGACACTCCCATGACCCGGCAGGAATGGTACGGTATTTATAAGGCGGCCGGAAACCGCATTCCGTAATTTCCTAATGCCCGCAGGGAATTGCATCGATCCGATCCTGATGCCGTCCGCCCTCAAAAGGCGTGTTCAGGAACGTATCGACTATCTTTTCCACGGTATCCATTGACAGGAATCGTCCGGGTAAAGCGAGGACATTGGCCTTGTTATGCGCCCGCGCCAATTCCGCAATCTTTTCATTCCAGCACAAAGCGGAGCGAATTTTGGCGTGTTTGTTCAATGTCATATTGATCCCGTTGCCGGAACCGCAGACGGCGATGCCGGTCGATACTTCTTCTTTTTCAATGGCTTCCGCTAATTTGTGTCCGTATTCGGCATAATTGACGCTGTCGGAGGTATAAGTTCCGTAATCGATGTAGGGAATCCCTTTTTTATCCAGCAATCCTCTGATAAATTCTTTGATTTCATAACCGGCATGATCCGAAGCCAAACCTATCCGCGGGTAATCGGTATTTCCCATTTTACAGCATTGATTTGACTTGGTTATAGACATTTTCGCCGGTAAATCCCAGCTTTTCATCCAGCACTTTGTAAGGCGCCGAGAAACCGAACGATGTTAATCCCCATATTTTACCGCTGTCGCCGACCAATCCCAAAAGAGTAACCGGCAAACCGGCGGTTAATCCGAAGATTTTTTTGCCCGGAATAATCACCGAATCCTGGTATTCTTTCGGTTGATTTCGGAACAATCCTTCGGACGGAACGGAAACAATACGCACTTTGATACCGTCTTTGCGCAACAAAGCCGCTCCTTCGACCAGCGTGGATACTTCCGATCCGGAAGCCAGCAAAATAACGTCGGCCGAGCCGTCGCATTCTACTACATAACCGCCTTTGGCCGCTTGTAACGCTTCTTCGTAACGATTGCCTTTAGAAGGCAGGTCGGCAATATTTTGCCGTGAAAGAATCAATGCAGTTGGCGCGTCGGTATTTTCCATCGCTAATTGCCAGGCGACAGTCGTTTCCTGTACGTCTGCCGGGCGTAATACCAGCATGGAATTGTGTCCCTGATGGTTTTTCAATTTTTCCATGAGGCGGATTTGCGCTTCCTGTTCGACCGGTTCGTGGGTTGGGCCATCTTCGCCTACGCGAAAAGCATCGTGCGTCCAGATAAATTTGACGGGAAGTTCCATCAGTGCGGCCATTCGCACAGCCGGTTTCATGTAGTCGGAAAAGACAAAGAATGTACCGCAAGCGGGAATAATGCCGCCGTACAGCGCCATCCCCATACATAAACAGGCCATGGTGAGTTCGGAAACGCCTGATTGCAGGAACGAACCGGAAAAATCGTCTTTGGTAATGGCGTGGGTTTGTTTCAGAAAACCGTCCGTCTTATCGGAATTGGATAAGTCGGCCGATGTAACAATCATATTTTCGACGTGTTGGGCTAAATAAGCCAGTACGGCCGATGAGGCGGCGCGGGTCGCTTGTCCCGGTTTTTGCGGAATCGCCGTCCAGTCGATAGCGGGCGATTTCTCGTGCAGCCATTGATGCAGTTTGGCGGCTGTTTCCGGATTTGCTTTGGCCCAGACGTTTTCTTCTTCGTTTTTTTGCCGGGCTATTTGCTTCAATTCTTCCTGCCGGCGAGCATATAATTCCTGTACATCGGTGAAAATCCGGAATGGATGTTCCGGGTCGCCGCCCAATTGTTTGATGGTTTCGCTGAAACAGGCTCCGGCTTCGCCCAGCGGCATGCCGTGCGTAGCGCAGTTGCGTTCGAAAGAAGAGCCGTCGGCTTTCACGGCGCCTTTGCCCATGATGGTTTTTCCGATGATTAAGGTGGGTTGTTGGCGTTCTTTTTGGGCGTCCTGCAGCACTTGGCGGATAGCCTGAGCGTCGTTGCCGTCGATGGATACCACCTTCCATCCCCAGGCCTCGTATTTCTTTTTTGTATCTTCGCTGGTTACCACATCTACGGTAGTGGATAGTTGAATATCGTTGGAATCGTAAAACATAATGAGGTTGTTCAGCCCCAGATGTCCCGCCATGCGGCCGGCTCCCTGGGAAATTTCTTCCTGAACGCCGCCGTCGGAAATGTAAGCGTATATTTTCTGATTGCCGTATCGTCCGGTTTTTGCTTGCAGGAATTTGGCGGCGATAGCGGCGCCTACCGCGTATGTATGGCCTTGTCCTAATGGTCCGGAAGTGTTTTCGACGCCGCGCAGGATATTGCGTTCGGGATGTCCCGGCGTGACGCTTCCCCATTGGCGGAATTGTTGAAGATCGTTCATAGTGAATTTGCCGGACAATGCCAGCACGGCGTACAACATGGGCGACATGTGTCCCGGATCCAGAAAAAAGCGGTCGCGTTCGTGCCAGGCAGGATTTTCGGGATCATAAATCAAAAATTCGCTGAATAAAATATGGATAAAATCGGCGCCTCCCATGGCTCCGCCCGGATGACCGGATTTGGCTTTTTCTACCATTGCGGCAGCGAGAATGCGAATGTTATCGGCTGCAAGGTTTACTACTTTTAAGTCGTTCATATCGTTTCTATTATTTTATTTTTTTTGAATTGTCTGGCAAAGATAGCATAAAATCCCCAATTACGTACAAGACAAAAGACAAAAGATAGAAGACAAAAGACATTGGTATTTGCAGAGCGGGGCAGGGCAGAGCCGGGTTATCGTGTTTCTACTATTCTGTCAGACCGATCCGTATAAAAATACGACATAAAAAAATCGCATAAATAATAACCGACTATTCATGCGATTTCTTTTTATAAATCCGGAAAGGCTTACCGTGCAACCTTTTCCAGAACTTCCGACGGGCTGAGATTTTTTGCCGCAATCATTCCGTTTGAATCGAGCAAGTAATTTCCGAAACCGGCTTTCAGGCGGTAGTTTTTGAAAAGTGCGGAATGTGTTCCGTTTACTTCATTCCATTGACTTGCTTCGTTCAAATGATCTGTTTTGATAACTCCCTGAAAGACGGACGGATTTTCATCGAACGAAATTGAAACCATGCGCAGGTTTGCAATTCCTGACCGGGAAATTACATTGTACATTCGGGTGTTTTCGAGCCTTGATTGCGGATCGTAAGCTGCCCAAAACTGTACTAAAACATAACCATTTCCTTTTAAATAAATACCTTGGCAATTGATTTCCGGGGCCAGGTTACCCGGTTGAATACCTTCGGTAAGTTTGGTTTCCTTTGTTCCGGCGCCTACATACAGGAGGGCGATTGCCAGTACGAGGGAAATCCGCGTTAAATACCTCATAATACCATTTTTAAGTTTATACTAAGTTGCATTACTGCAACCCTCCGATTTTCGGAGCTTAACAGACCCTTTCTTCGCTAAGAACCGGCTTTCTGTTAAAAAACGCTGCAAAGGTATGGAATATTGCGGGAATTTGCAAATTGAAAGGTTGTTTTTCATCAAAGACGGACTTGGTAATTGATTTATTTAACCTATTTTCTTATTCTATTTCTCAAAATTTTGTTTAACTTTGCGTAAATATTTTTGTTTACTTTTATTAAATTGTAAATGTATTAATTAAAAGTAAATTCAAGCGTTGTTATTTATGCAAAAAATATTTTAATTATGGAATTTGACAGTTAATGTTATCTATGTAAATGAAAAAGAAATAAAAATAATAAAAATGTACAAATTAATTAGAAAAATTATGAAAACGACAGGAATTAAGACTATCATGTTTTTGGTTTTTGCAGCAATAACCATTGTAAATGTAAATGCTCAAACCATTACCGTAAAAGGTAAGGTAACAGACGCTGCGGATGGAACGGCAATATCTTTCTGTTCGGTAAATATTGAAGGAACTGCCAATGGAACTTTG
>JAITAH010000281.1 GCA_031284225.1 Dysgonamonadaceae bacterium
TGCATGGATGACGCCCTCGCCGATGCATTCGTAAAAAACGCACCGGGTTACTTCACCAGCCTTCCCGTTCCATTTCAAACCGCCCGGCGGATGCTGTTCATTATCGAAAACAATCCCGGTTATTCCCAGTTCAAATGGATAATTAAAAATAACGACGTAAAAATATTAACCAAAGACGTCTGCCGGGCGCTGGTAAAATCGCAGAACGATTTACCCGAATTTCCCGAAACAATATGGGATGACGAATTTGCGGAATATTGCCGGAAGCAAACCGGTTCCTTCTACTGGTTCAGACAAATGCCCCGGCACTTTCAAACGCAGGAAACGGTCAATCAGGTGCTTGGAGCATGGGAACATTACATTCAGTATGTTCATCCGGCATTTATCACTTCCCGTCTGGCAATGAAACTCTTCCGTGCAAACAACAACTTAAAACAGTATCTCCCTGAAAAATATTTCGCGGAGTTTACCCAAACCACCGGACTTCCCGATGAATTTTTCGGTGGCGAAACCACTTTCCGGAAGCTGAAAGAAGACAAAAACAGTTATTCTTACTGTCAGATTGGAAATACCTTTACCGGATTTTATAAAGACAGCCGGTACCGTGACGCCGCTTCACATGTAATCCTGACGCGGGCTTCCGCTGGGAACGAACAGCCGGAAATCGTTTTCAGGCGTCGCGTGGGAAGTTTCCACAAATCATGGATCGAAAAAATGATTGCCGACTGCGACCCTCATTTCATAAAACCGGCAGTCAGCAAAGCGCTGAAGGAAATACAGGAAAACCCGTACTGCGGCGTGGAAACGGCAGGCGAAAAAGACGGCATTGAACTGTTTCGCAGTACATTCATGGGAGAAACCGTTGGATTTACCGGAAGAAAAGACGGGAAAATCCTTCACGGGGATGCCAAAGAAGACGTTATTTCCCGTTTCAGGGAAGAAATAAAAAGACAGGAGGCAGCATAGTATTATGAAATATTCATGTTTAACAAACGTCCAAGAGCATGTAAATAAAAAGACCTTAGCGTCTTAGTGTCTTGGCGTACAATAAATTTATTTACGTATGAAAGCATTTCAGGAAAGAATAGAAACCCTCCGCCATGAACTGATACGGTCCATTGTAAATATTTTAGCAGACAACGGCCTTCAACGGCTGGAATTGAGCGAGAACCTCGAAAATCCGACTTACGTTGTTTGGCACGAACCGCAGGAAGGCGTCTTTTACGACACGCCTGTATTCGCCGTATCCATCTATAAAGACGGCGTTGCACTGGAAGTAGAAGAAAGTGAAAACGGGTTTATGGAAACCCTTTACAGTGTACGCGGCGATTTGGCATGTATGCACTTAGACTGGCTGAACGGCTTGCGGGAAGACATACTGGAAACAATTAAACTTCAACAAAATGGCGATTAAACTTGATATACAGGACGACGGGAATTTGGAAATCTCCATCTGCGACTGGGACGAACTTGAATACATTCTCTCGCGGGAATACAACGACGAAAGAGCTTATTTATGCGACCTTATGGAAAGCGCCCGCTACACCGGAAATGACTGGCACTGTCCGCTTGATATTGGCTTAACCGAAGCTCCGGCAATTGCGCAGGGCGCCATCTATCCGGAAGACGAGAATGAAAATGATGGATTTCCGGCAGACTACGAAAACCTGTGGTATTTTTCCGATTACATGATGCTCTCTTATTTGGAAATTCTGAAAGAAGAAGGCCGAGTTATATTTACCGGACACCCGGATAATAGTTGCAAACGTAAAATTGAAGAACAGTTAAAATTAAATCAATAAGCAAATGAATATAAAATATTTTCATACGGTTACAAGTTTTGCCGACTTGAAAAAACAGTACCGTAAACTGGCAATCGCTAACCATCCCGACAAGGGCGGTTCAACACAGGCGATGCAGGAAGTCAATGCCGAATTTGAGCAACTGTTTCCTTTATGGGAAAACCGCAGTGGCGACGTTTCGGCAAATACCGGATACGAAAACGATTATGCAGGCGCTACCGCTCACGAATATACAGGATATGTGTATAACGAATACCGGTTCACCGGTTCCAATTACAAGGGGCAAAGACCTGACGAGGTCTGCGAAATCATGCGCAAATGGCTGAAAGAAACCTATCCGCATTACAAATTTTCAGTTACGCGCCGGAATTACAATTCCATTACCACCACGCTTGTCAGCGCTGATTTTGAAGCGTTCAGCAACAAAGCGAAAGGCAAGGTTTACAAGCAAATCAATCATTATCATCTGAAAGAGGATGAAGAATTGACCGAACGGGCGAATGAAGTTTTGCAAAATGTGTACAGCCATGTGCAAAAAGCCATTCGTCAGGCGTTGGACAAGGCTGAATTTGCCGAATATGAAAACCGGTCGGGCAAACAGACTGTCCTTTGTACAAAGCATTTTTGCAATGACGGACGCATTAATCATTATCCGCTTTATTATTCCAGCCGGAAAACAGCAGAAAAGCGAATGGAAAAATTGCGCAATGCCGGTATCTGCTGCCGACTGACCGGCTACAACGGTGGTTATATTGAATTTTCAGGTTATACACCCGAAACGGAAGCGGCGCTGACCGCAGAAAAACAAGTCGCAGATTTGGCGGAAAAACAGTGGAATGAACGAGTAATTAATAAATTAACAAAGAAAGGAGACAGCAATGCCTAACTGGTGCAGTACAGAACTCAAAAAATCATCGCTGAATACAACCGCGAACATGAAGAAGAAACAGTAACAGTCATTGAAATAAAAGTGGTATAAAACAATCATGTTTAACAAGCACCCAAGAGCATGAAAATATACCTGTTAGCATTAAATTTGAAAGTTCTTTGACAGAATTAAGAGAATAGTTAATGAAGTGACGCATGTCGCTTCCGTACTTTAATCCGGGACTTCCGTACTGCATTTATAACTCATAACTCATAACTCATAATTCATAACTCATAATTTATTTACGTATGAAACATGAAACAATAGACAGGGAATATTTTCACCTGATGGCAGAAGAAAAGAAATTGAAAGACGGCATGAAAGAAGTTATCCTTGCAGCATTGAAAGAAAACGGCGGCAGGATAACATTCACGCCGGAAAGCGACGACGATGAATATCCGGTTGTTGCCACCCTGTGGGGCACACACGACCATCCGGATATTGAAATTACGGATGTATATGTAGGGAAACCCGAGGCAATCTCCGCAGCCGGGGCAGATTCTTCTACGGGGATTAAGGAAACAGGCTTTGAAATTTACCCGGAGCAATACCCGGAAATCATGCATTTCATCGGTGCCGTACTGGAGTGGAAAAACACGCTGGATGAAAAAGAAAATCCGCTGGAAATAACCGTACTGTTTGGTTCCAAACAGTCGCTCGACTGCGGCAATTCCGTATATACGGCTTACAACCTGATAAAAATATTCCGGGATGGTTTCTGTATATTGGAAAATCCCGTAACCGGAAAGGAAGAAAAACGGCAATTACGTGAAATCAACATTGAGTGGCTGATTTGTGTCTGGGATTATTACCGTGATTTGTCTGGCGTCAAGGAACCGGAAGCCACAAAAAAGAAGGAACTGTACGCCTTCCTCTATCCACTGAAACACTTTGAGCGCAATGCAAGCAACCATGAAATTCTGTCCGGCTGGATGGACGGAGAAGTAGAAAAACTGACTCCGGACGAACTGGCTGCCCGGATAAACGATGAGAGCTTTGACGATGCAAATTTATGGGTGCGGTTTATGGAAGTGGAGGACTGATTATTAAACTGTTGCAAATATGGAAAAACAGTATAAAAATATGGATGAACGAATCAAAGACCTCTTGAAAGAAGGTCCGCTGGTTGCCCTGTATTTTTGCATTCACTTTTATTATTACTTTAATCATTTAATTATTAATATTTTAATTTTACAATTATGACATAGGTTCATTTATTGGGCGCCGGCGTAAGCTATGATACCGGCAAACAGGTTGTTGA
>JAITAH010000302.1 GCA_031284225.1 Dysgonamonadaceae bacterium
ATTTACGTTCTATTTCCTGTGCCATCCTTTTTTGCATTATTGACCGGCAAATATACGAAAATTGATTAAATTTGTCGCATAATTTTTATCGAATGAAAATCATAAGAAAAATTTTTCGAACCGGCGCATTCATTCTGGTAACGCTGTTTGTATTATCTATCTTGTTAACATTACTTTATCGGTGGATCAATCCGCCCTTTACGCCTTTGATGTTCAGTCGTAAAATAACGATCGGCGCGCCTATCGAACACGATTGGGTGGATATCCGGGATATTTCGCATTACTTGATTGATTGCGCGGTAGCATCCGAAGACAATCATTTTTTGGGACATAATGGTTTTGACTTCGGCGCTATACAGAAAGCCATCGACGAGCGCGAGCAAGGACGGTTTCGAGGCGCCAGTACCATTTCGCAACAAACGGCTAAAAATATTTTTCTCTGGCAGGGAAGATCCTGGTTTCGTAAGGGCTTGGAAGTCTATTTTACGTTCTTGATAGAAATTTTTTGGAGTAAAGAACGCATTATGGAAGTCTATCTCAACGAAATCGAAATGGGCAAAGGTATTTACGGAGCGGAGGCCGCCGCCCGGCGCTATTTTAAGAAAAGTGCAAAAAACCTGTCGCAACATCAGTCGGCGCTCATTGTGGCGGCTTTGCCCAATCCTTTGCACCGCAATCCGGCAAAACCTACGGCTTATCTGACGAATAGAGCGCAAGCCATCGCTTCGCTTTCACAGAAAATAGGCGTCATTCGATTTGATAGAAAATCGATCGACAAGGCGCGTGAACGATACCGGAAACAGGAAGCCAAACGTCGCGCAAAAAGCGACGAAAATTTCTTGGACTTTTGATGAATGGAAAAATATATTACTTTTGTAAACAGTAAATACGAAAAATAAGGATATATGAAAAAAATAATCATCCTAATTAGTTGTTTAGCAATCATTCAACTTTTACAAGCGCAACGTTCGCCGGAATATCGATTTCCCGGCAGACTTTTTCAGGAAGGTAGAGCTATGTTTATCGATGGAAATTATGCCGGCTGTATCGACAAAATCACCGAATACAAAAAGCAAAATTCTTTGCCGCAGGAAGTGGAAGAATCGGATTTTTTATTGGCCGCTTCCGCTTTTCATCAGGGACAGAGGAATGCGGGAGACATCCTGCGCGAATTTTTAGACAATTATCCCGAAACCGCTTACCGGAATGAACTCTGTTTCATGCTGGGTTCGGTTGCCTTCACTAATCACGATTATACGATAGCGGATTATTGGCTGCTACAATGCGATATGAACGAATTGTCAGAAACCGATCAGGCCGATTATGCTTACCGACGGGGACTGATTCACCTGCAAAACAATAACGATACGGAAGCCGGCCGTTTGTTTGCTCTTTTGAATCAGTACAGCCCGAAATACCGGGAAGCCGCCGAATATTATTTGGCCTATATTTCTTATAAAGAAAATGATTACGACCGTGCGCTGAATCAATTCATCCGAATAAAAAATCTTTCAACCTTTCAGCCGGATATATCCTATTATATTACGCAAATTTATTTCGCCCAGAAAAAGTACGCGCAAGTGATTCAGGAAGGGCAATCGCTGTTGAAAACCTATCCTGACCATGCCTACAGCTCCGAAATCAAACGGATTACCGGCGTCTCTTATTATCAACAAGCCAATTACAGCGAGGCGATTCGGTATCTGCAACCGCTGGCCGAACAACCTTCGCTTTCGACCGGATGGGAATCGCAGGACGCTTATGTATTAGGAATATCGTATTATCATTTGCAGGATTACGCCCACGCTATTCAATATTTGAACAAAAGCAATCCCGGCAACGACGAATGGGGACAAAGCGCCTATCTTTATTTGGGACAAGCCTGTCTGTATTTGCAAGACCAAACCAATGCCTTGCGAGCCTTCGAATCGGCCGCCCGAATGAATTTCGACGCTTCGGCCAAGGAAGCCGCTTCCTATAATTATGCGATGCTGTTGCACCAAACTGCCGCGTCGGGATTCGGCGAATCGGTAACGGCGTTGGAGCATTTCATCAACATCTATCCCCGCTCTATCTATGCCGATCGCGTGAATGACGCCTTGGTTGATGTATATCTGACAACCAAAAATTATGATATTGCACTGGCGTCCATTGCCAAAATCCAATATCCCGGAAGGAAAATCATGGAAGCCCGGCAGAAAATTTATTACTATTTGGGAACCGTCGATTTGGCCAACGGAAAATATGATTCGTCCATCGACCGCTTCACCCAGGCCATTGCTACCGGCGATTATGCCGTTTCCGAAAAACGGCAAGCGATATATTGGCGAGGCGAAAGTTATTATCGTAAGGGCGATTATATGCAGGCCGCCGCCGACTATCGCGCGTTCCTGGCTGTCGGCGGCGATAACGATTTAACGGCTTTGGCGAATTACAATCTGGGGTATTGCGCTTTCAAACAAGGCGATTATGCGCAGGCGGAAATCAGTTTCCAATCCTTTATAACGAAGGAAAAAACGAATAAAAACGCGCTGTCGGACGGTTATGCTCGCCTGGGCGATTGCTATTTCCACAGTCGCCGGTTTTCGGAAGCCGAAAATGTTTACGGGCAGGCGGTGGCGACATTTCCTTCTACCGGCGATTACGCCCTGTTCCAGAAAGGATATGCGATGGGATTGCAAAAAAATTACCAGGGAAAGATCATTCACATGGAGCAATTGATTCGTGACTATCCGCAATCGCCCTATATCCCGGACGCTATGTACGAAAAGGGTAGGGCATACGTGCTGTCGAACAATTTTCCGGCCGCCATCGAAACTTTTGAGCAATTACAAAAAAACTATCCCGACAGTCAATGGGCGCGCAGCGCCGGACTGCAAATGGGCTTGCTGTACTACAATACCAACCGATTGCCGCAAGCGGCGTCCGCTTATAAAACAGTGATAACCAACTATCCGGGCAGCGAAGAAGCCAAAGTGGCTTTACAGGATTTGAAATCGGTTTATTTTGACCAAAACGACTTAACAGGCTATGTGGAATACGTCAAGTCGTTGGGCGATAAATCGCTGGAAACCGAAAGCATCCGGTATTCGGAAGAAGCCGTCGGCCGGAAAGCGGAAACTTTTTACAACGACAAACAATACGCCGAAGCCTTGCAGTCGTATGAACAGTTGCAAACGATTGCTACCAGCAAAACCAATCGCACTATCGGCGCTTTGGGCGTACTGCGTTCGGCCGGCCGCCTCGAACAATATCAAACGGTTATCAATGCCGCTAATTACTTGTTGAGCGATGAAACGCTGAATCCCGAATGGGCTATCGAAGCCAGATACGCCCGCGCCAAAGCCTATCTGACTTTGAACGAAAAGAAACAAGCCGAATCGGATTTAGAAGAGCTGGCACGCGATACGCGAACTGCTCAGGGCGCCGAAGCCCGCTATCTGCTGGCGCAATATTATTACGATACCGGCAATTCCTTGGAAGCCAAAATTGTGATTCAGGATTATATCCGGCAAGGAACGCCTCACGCCTATTGGCTGGCCAAAAGTTTTATCCTGTTATCGGATATTTATGCCGCAGAAGACGATCGCTTACAAGCTCGGCAATACCTGGAAAGCTTGCAAACCAACTACAAGAATACCGCCGACGATATTCACAACAGTATTAAAGAACGCTTAAACAAATTGAAATGATGATACCTTCGAAAACATTCCTGACCACGCTTTTTGTGGTTGCAACAATTTCATTTTCAGGGCAAGCCCAGGAAAAGAATCCGGACTTACAACGCGAATTAACCCTCGAAAAAGAATACAGCCCCCATTTACGCGACGCCAACAAACTCAACTCCTTGCCGGAAATCAAGGAACCGGAAGCCCCGAAGACAAAGGTGGAATTTTCGAATTATACCTTGGATTATCCGCTGTCGCCGTATTTCCAAAAATTAGGCGTTATCAATTATTTTCCCGGATTTGCCGATAGCGATCAGCGGGGATATTTGACGGGCGGATTGGGTACCCTGTTCAATATCGACGGCGACGCCGGTTACCAAATCTTACAGTCGGAAACCAATCGCTTAAGTATTTTCGCTTCGCACCGGTCGAGCAATGGTAATGTCAGCTATTTGCAAAAAGACGATGTAAAGCGGAAAATGAAAATCAACGATAATTGGTTGGGCGTAGATTTTCTGCACCGTTTTAAAAAAGCCGCCTTATCGGCCGATGCGCAATATACGTATTCGGCGTTCAATTATTATGGATTTCCGCCCCCCTTTCTATTCTTTATGTACCTGGAAGAAGACAATCTTCCGGAATATAATTTTTCCGTCAATCAGGTAAATAATCTGATGAAAACGCATCTGGGTCTGACTTCGGCAGAAAACGAAGGCTTGAATTACCGGCTGAATCTTACCCATACATTGTTGGAACACCGGCGGGCCGATATTATCGAATTAACCGGAAAAACAGAAAATCGAATTCTTTTGGATGTCGATCTTTATGCGCATATCAATGCCACTACCGGTATTGGCACAGATATCGCCGTCAAAACGTATTTTTACCACATGCCTGACGATCTGCGCCGGATTAGCAATGATTTTTTGGGAAATCATGACTATACGACCATCATACTCGATCCTTATTTGACCCTGGAAGGGGATACTTGGAATGCCCGTTTGGGAATAAAAGAAAATATTCAATTAGGCGGAATCAAGAAATTTCTTCTTGCTCCGGACATCCGGTTTTATTGGCGACCTTCCGATCCGGTATTACTGTATCTAACTGTCGATGGAGGAATTAAAGACAATAGCGATTACAATATATATTATGAAAACCGTTATCTGAATCCGCAGTATCGGATTTACGATTCGAGAAGTCCTTTGGACGCAAAATTGGGGCTTACCTTCTCGCCCGTCAATGCATGGAGTGTGAATTTGTTTTCTGCTTATCAATGGGTTAAAAAAGAACATTTTTATTTCAACGAGTGGTATTTTAACTTTCCTGTGAGCGAATCGTCGGCAACGGGACAAAAAATGCTTCCACAGTATGCCGACGCCCAGGTTTTCCAGTTGGGCGGTTCAATGAAATACCATTATCAGGATCAATGGGATTTGGGTTTAAAAGTAGTTTATAATCAATGGAAAGTAACCAAGTTTTCGGACAAAATTAATACCAATTCCTTTTCGGAACTCATAGCCTGGAATCAACCGGTTTTTACCGGCGATTGGAACGTAGGCTATAAAATTACCGCTATTCCCTTGCGTATGGATTTGAACTATCATTTGGAAACCGGACGAAAAGCCGTAGATATGGGTTCCACGACGATTCAAATGAAAAATATCCACGATGTGAATGTAGCCGCCACCTATACAATTCATAAAGATCTGTCGGTGTTTGGAAAAATCAACAACCTTTTATTTCAGAAATACGATCTTTGGTACGGCTATCCGGCGCAAGGTTTCAATATAATGTTGGGGGCAAATCTGAAATTCTGAGAAAAAATCATCAAAATACCCTTCAAACATGCGCATAGTTAAGACAAACATGCACAGTTTTAAGGCAAAAATGTGCATGTTTTTTGCCTCATGAAAAACAAATAACATTCAAATACAGTGAGTTAAGGCTTTTGAGGCCGCTCAGAGATTCTTTTTATCCCCAAAATATCCTCCGAACCTCACGCTCAACCCTCCCTTGCAAACCGGAAGGCGCATCTCGGGAAGATCATTCCTTGTAAAAAAAATAATAAAATTAAAAACGGTTAAATCAATAAATTATGATTTATTTACGATAATTATCGAAATAAAATAACATTAAAATTTGCATAATTAAAATAAAATGATTTTATTTGCACTGTTTTTATTAGAAATTAGTTTTATTTAATTTAATTTAAAAAAAGTATGAAAAAGATTGTTTTGACAATGAGCGTATTACTGTGTACGATGGGAATGACAGCGCAAGAGTTTTCGGTGGGAGCCGATATCGTGAGTTCGTATGTATGGCGCGGAGCTTATCAGGGCGGCGGAGCCAGTATTCAACCGTCGCTTACTTTTTCGGCAGGTGGATTTTCCGTTGGAACTTGGGGAAGCACTAATTTTTCCGGCGGCAACAAAGAAGTCGATATTACTGTCGGCTATGACATAGTAAATCTCTCGCTGTCCATTACGGACTATTGGTGGGAAGGCGAAGGCGCCTTAAATTATTTCGACTATGAAAATGCTCATAATTATGAAGCCGGCGTCGCTTACACTTTTCCAGGGGTTTTTCCGGTACGTCTCTCGGCTAATACGATGTTTATGGAGCCGAAGAAAGACTATTTTTCTACTTACTTGGAAGCTGGTTTCCCCTTTTCAGTAAAAGATGTTAATTTGGAAGCGGCAGTCGGCGTTACGCCTTGGGAAGGTATCTATGCCTCCCAGTTTGCTATTACCAACATTAGTTTGAAGGCGTCGAAAAACATTAGAATAACCGATAGTTTTTCTTTACCCGTCTTCGGTCAGTTCATTGTGAATCCGGAAATAGAGGATGTTTTTCTGGTAGTAGGCATTTCTTTTTAATAAAATACACACACAAATACCCCATTATTTTTTTAATTTCAAAAATAGTTGTATATTTGCAAACTATTCGTAAAAACGGGTGTTGAAAAACAATATAACGTAAAAATAATTAGAAAACAAGCAAAGAGAAATGTCAAATTTGAGATTTAAGGCAGTAGAAGAAGCTTTTAAGAAAAAAGCAGTAGCCGTATCGGCGCCGGCTCCCCTTACCTCCGATTATTACGGAGAGTCGGTATTCAACAAAAAGCAATGGGCGAAGTATTTACCGAAAGATACGGTAAAAGCGTTAACCGGTGTTATTGAAAAAGGCGAAACGCTCGATCGCAACTTGGCCGACAGCGTAGCCGCCGGTATGAAGACGTGGGCTATCGAAAAAGGCGCTACGCACTACACCCACTGGTTTCAACCGCTGACGGAAGGAACCGCCCAGAAGCATGACTCATTCATCGAGTACGAAGGCGCTCCCGGAAGTC
>JAITAH010000236.1 GCA_031284225.1 Dysgonamonadaceae bacterium
CTTCCGCCGAAAAACCGCCGGTGTTAGCCAGCGCGGTATATACTTCATATCCTAACTCTTGGGAAAGGTACATAGCGCAGAAGGAAGTATCTAATCCTCCGCTATACGCTAAGACTACTTTTTGTTTACTCATTGTCTATATTGTTTAATTTTCCCACGGCGTAACAGGCCTCATGGGAGATGATTGATATTTGTTCCATCGGCGCCGGGCGCTTCGTGTTTTTCCGGATCGTACAACATGGCGGTGCAAATACAGTATCGCCGGTCGGTGCGTTGCAAAATGTCGTAATTGACGCATCCCTGGCAACCGCGCCAAAACGATTCGTCGTCCGTCAGTTGGGCGAAAGTAACCGGCACATAACCCAGTTCCGTGTTGATTTTCATGACGGCGGCGCCCGAAGTTAATCCAAATAGTTTAGCGTCGGGATATTTTTCCCTCGACAAAGCGAACGATTGTTGTTTGATGGCTTTTGCCAGGCCTTGTCCTCGGAATTTTTCTACGACAATCAACCCCGAATTGGCTACATATTGCTTGTTTCCCCAACTTTCGATGTAGCAAAAACCGGCAAATTCGTCATCGACCAGTGCGATAATCGATTTTCCTTCCAGCATTTTTTGTTTTATATATTCCGGGGTACGCTTGGCGATACCGGTTCCCCGTACTTTGGCCGCATCTTCAATCGTTTTCAGTATGACGGGAACGTAAGAGATGTGGCTCTCGTTGGCGACGAGCACGTCTATTTTATTGTTCATTTCGCATTATTCCTTACAAATGGATGCAAAATTACACCATAATTTAATAGGTTGTATCGTTGGCAGGCTTTTTCTTCGGTTTTAATTTCTCTTCTTGCTTAAAATCTTTCTGTTTTCCTTTGAATAAGCTATATTTCCGGTATTCACATTCCAAAGCGCCGTTAAATAACTTGTAGCGAACTTCCGGTTTTAATCCGATGTTGTCGAAACCTTCGCTGTTCGATGAGATCACCCAGGCGTCGTAACCGGAGAAAACATGTTTCAACCGTTCGCCGATAGTAGCATACAGTTGCACCAAATCGCGCGGATGCAAACGTTCGCCGTAAGGCGGATTAGTAATCAGAATCCCTTTATCCGGCGCCTCCGTCATCTCCTGAAACGGCAACACTTTGAGTTCGATGTATTTGGAAAGTCCGGCGTTTTTCACATTTTTTGCCGCTGCCTGAATCGCTTTCGGCGAAACGTCCGATCCGTATGCTTTGAACGAGAAAGACCGTTCGAGCGAATCGTCCGAGCTAATTTGTTCAAACAGGTCGGCGTCGAAATCGTCCCATTTTTCAAAAGCGTAGCTGGGACGGAAAATCCCCGGAGCGATGTTCAGCGCAATCAAGACAGCTTCAATTAGTAGCGTTCCCGAGCCGCACATCGGATCCACAAAAGCGCTTTCGCCTCGCCATCCGGTTTTCAGAATCATTCCGGCCGCCAGCGCTTCGTTGAGGGGCGCTTCCGTTTCTTCTATCCGGTAGCCCCGTTTGTGCAGCGATTCGCCGGAACTGTCCAGCGCAATAGTACAGTTTGTATGCGAAATATGAATATGCAACCGAATATCCGGATTATTGAGCCGTACCGAAGGCCGGGGCAGTTCTCGTTCCGTAAACCAATCGACAATGGCGTCTTTCACGCGATAGGTGATAAACTTGGAGTGAGTGAATGTTTCGGAATATACTACGGCATCGACGGCAAACGTTTTCCTGTTTGGGATATATCGATTCCAATCGATGGTTTTAATCGTTTCATAGATTTCATCCGGATTTTTGGCCGGAAAAGTAAGAATCGGCTGCAGGATGCGCAACGCGGTTCGACAGTGATAATTGGCTTTATAGAGCAACGCTTTATCGCCCGAAAACGAGACCATCCGATTACCGGTTTGCAGATCTTTGGCTCCCAATTCGATCAATTCTCTGGCGAGAACGTCTTCCAATCCAAAAAAGGTTTTTGCAATCAGTTCCATTTAATGAATGAATGTACCGCCACCCGTGTGGATATCGGCGGCGTTGGTAAGGATAATTTCTTTCACACCCGAAGCAATTGCATTGAAAGCGTTTTCCAGTTTGGGAATCATCCCGTCGCGGATAACGCTATCTTCTTTGTATTGCAAAAATTCTTCTTTCGTCAGCGAGGGGATAACGCTCGTTTCGTCGTTTTCGTTCAGCAAAACGCCCTTTTTGTCCATACAATAAATGAGGCGAACGTTGAAATCGTAAGCCAGCGCTTTAGCCGTTTCGCCCGCAATCGTATCGGCGTTGGTATTGAGCAAATGGCCGGCGCCATCGTGCGTAAGCGGAGCGATAACCGGCACATAATTTTGGGAAAGTAATTCTTTCAGAACCGGCGCGTTGACTTCCCTGATGTCGCCCACATAACCGTAATCGATTTCCTGTACCGGTCGTTTAACGGCGAGAATCAGGTTCATATCGGCGCCGGTCAGGCCGATGGCGTCTAAATTGAGCGCTTGCAAACGGGCGACAATGTTTTTATTGACGAGGCCGGCATAGACCATAGTTACTATTTTCAATGTTTCTTTGTCGGTTATCCGGCGTCCGTCGATCATTTTATTGGGGACGCCCAATTGTCCGGCCAATTGCGTAGCAGCGCTGCCGCCGCCATGTATCAGAATTTTTTGTCCTGCAATCAACGAAAAATCTTTGAGAAACGTTTTCAGAGACAATTCGTCTTCGACAATTTTTCCGCCTACCTTTACAATTGTTAATTGGTGCATTTGATTGAGATGGTTTTAAATTTACAGATAATTCCGGCGCAAAATTAGATGAAAAACCTTAGATTTCCAAGCGTAAAGAATAAAAATCAGGCGCCGACGCGCCCGCCTTCCTCCCGTTTGCCCTCTTAGGCAAGAAATGCGGCGCCTCCCGTTTCTACAAATACCAAGTTGTACACCGTGCACGAAGCGCTCCACGTCCTCTGAAAAAAACAAACAAAAAAACAAATAAATTTGCACAATTCAAAAAAAACCGTTTACTTTGCCTGCATAAATCGTTAATATTTTGCAAATTATCATAAAATAATTTACGATATTTTCGAGGAAAAGAACTAAGAAAAATATTGAT
>JAITAH010000389.1 GCA_031284225.1 Dysgonamonadaceae bacterium
CTTGTTGTCTGATTTGTAATCTACTATAATTAAATAATTATCTATTAAAAATAATCGGGCTATCGGGCCAATCATAACATCTTCGATTGGTATTTCTTTAACCTGATCGTGGACATTGATAACCTTGTTTCGTTTATTTTGATATTTTTCAGTATCAGCGCGTGTGCAAGCACAACAGATTACGATACATAAAGAGTAAAATACTAATTTGTTCATATAATTTAAATCTTATTGTTTGCCATTTTGTATTCAATCTATTAACGAATACTTAACGGGGCAAAGGTAAGAAAAATAATATTATTTATCCATCAATGTTTGTACTTCATAGCCGCTACCGCCTCCGGATCGGCTTCGCCGTTTCGGATGGCCTGTATGGCGCGTTCAATCACCGGATCATTGTTCAAATAAATCTGGAAAAAAGCGTTATCGCCAAAGAAATTCCGGATAATACAGGCATAAGTAGCCGCCAGGATGGGGTTGGCCGAACGGCGAATTTGGATGGTTCGTTTTTTTATTCCCCGCGTTTCTGCAAAATCGACAATGTCTTTCAAAGATACCTGCGTTTTTAAATGTTCCAACATCGAAGGAAAATCGTTGAACCGACTTAAAGCCGTTCGGTTCCTGTCGGAATATTCGAAAGCAAACCGGTTAAAGATATTCTTGTTTTCCAGTTGCATGTAATAATTGGATAGATGCGCCGTATCGACAGGAACGAAAACATCCGGCAGGATGCCGCTGTTGCCGTAAACCGTGCGTTCGTGTAAAGTTTTAAATACTTGGGTCGTATCTATCTTGATGCTGTCCATGAAAAAACTTTCGCCGTTGTTAAACTGGTTGATCCACTCCTGGTTGTAAGCGTCGGATTTACCCAGTTCATACCTTCGCTGGATGTTCCGTCCCGATGGCGTGAAATAGCGGGCAATGGTCAGGCGCACCGCCGAACCGTCGGAAAACTCAATCTGATTCTGCACCAGTCCTTTTCCATACGAACGGCGGCCGATAATCAGTCCCCGGTCATTGTCCTGAATAGCGCCTGCCACAATTTCGCTGGCCGAGGCCGACAACTGGTCCATCAGGATAACGACCGGATTATCGGGGAGATTGCCGCTCCCGTCCGAAACGGATTCATTGCGCGGAAAGGATTTTCCTTCGGCATACACGATCATACGGCCGGCCGGCAGAAATTCGTTAATAATTTGAATGGCAGCCTCATAAGCCCCGCCGCTGTTCGCTCGCAAGTCGATGATAAACGATCGGCAACCTTGCGAAACCAATTGAGTCATCGCCTGCACAAATTCGTCGTAAGTCGTATGGCTGAATTTATCCTGAATCTTGATGAAACCGATTTCTTTTTCCACTTTGTAAGCGGCGCAAACCGTAGGAATCAGAATCTCTTCCCGGCGAATGGTATATTCGATTAACCGATCGGACGAATGGCGCCGAACGCCCAGATGAACAGACGAACCGACCTGTCCGCGCATGACTTTGATGATATCTTCTTCCGTAACATCGGGGCCGGTAAAATCGGCATGGTTGATGGTAACAATCCGGTCGCCCGGCATTAATCCCGCCTGGGCGGAGGGACCGCCATAAGTGAGATTCATTACCACAATCGTATCGTTATAAAAGAAATAGTCCACGCCGACGCCGCCGAAATGGCCGTCCATATCTTCGTTCAGGCTGGGCACGTCGCGGTCGGGAATATAGGTGGAATGAGGATCCAGTTCGTTGATAATGTTCCGAATCGCATTTTCGGAAATTTCTTTCATATTAACCGGATCGACATAATCCTCGTTAATAACGTCCAGAATAACATTGATTTTGTTGTTGGGAGTTAAAAACAATTTTCGTCCGAACGACCTTCCGGATACAAAATTACCAATGATAATGCCTGCTATTAAAGAGATTGTGATGGATATAATGAGCCATCCGGTCATCTTTTTGGGTTTCATTCCTCTTTGCCTATATATACTACTTCGATATTTGCTTGTTTCAACAGGTCGATACCTTCCGTCAAGCGGTATTGTTCGGAATACACTACGCGCTTGATGCCGGACTGAATAATCAGTTTGGCACATTCGATGCATGGCGAAGCGGTAACGTACAGGGTGGCTCCTTTGCTGTTGTTGTTGGAGCAGGCTATTTTAGTGATAGCGTTGGCTTCCGCATGAAGTACGTAGGGTTTCGTTACGCCGTTTTCGTCTTCACATTGATTCTCAAAGCCGGAAGGAGTGCCGTTGTAGCCGTCGGAAATAATCATCTTTTCTTTGACGATGAGGGCGCCTACTTTTCTTCGTCGGCAGTAGGAATTTTCCGCCCATATAGCCGCCATCCGCAAGTAACGTTTATCCAATTCCCGTTGTTTAATGACTAATGCATCCATGCTGATTGACTTCAGAACGCAAAGATAGCATTAAATATCCGATTACGCACAAACGAATAAAAATATCTTGCGAATAAATGCATTTTGTAACGATGGATGACTGTTTTATAATTGATTTTACTATCTTTACGCCGAATATAAAACAACGAGCAAAAAAATATAAAAAAGTAGAATAAGTATGGAATACATTCATAACGTAAAATCGCCGGTGGGAATGCTTACCGTATCGAGCGACGGTAAAAATATTACCGGACTGTGGATTGAAAATCAAAAATATTTCGCCAAAACATTGAGTAAAAACGTCGTGGAACAAAATCTGCCGATATTTGAAAATATTCAAAAATGGCTTGATATTTATTTTTCGGGCAAAGAGCCTGACTTTATGCCGCCGCTTATGCCTGATGGAAGCGCTTTTCAAACATCGGTATGGAATATCCTCCGTAAAATACCTTACGGTCAGACAGCTACTTATGGAGAGATTGCAAAACGGTTCGAGCTTGAAAATAAGAATTCTCATACGTCCGCACGGGCAATTGGCGCCGCCGTAGGTCATAATCCCATTAGTATTTTAATTCCCTGCCACCGCGTAATCGGGAAAAACGGCGACCTGACAGGATACGCCGCCGGCGTCGGCGCGAAATTCAAACTCCTGCAACTGGAAGGCGTTAAGATAAGCGACGTTAACAGAAGGAAATATTTAATTTAGGAGTTCCTTTTTAATCAAAAATGCGAAAACTGTTTATTCGATTTAAAACTGTAACTTTCTTCTTTTATCTCCGAAGTAATTCGTCCAAAATCGTCATTGCCGCCATGGCTTCTACTACGGGTACCGCTCGCGGCAAAACGCAAGGATCGTGCCTGCCGGTTGCTTTTACGACGGTTTCGTTCCCTTCTTTATCGACCGTCGATTGCGGTTGCAACAAAGTAGCTGCGGGCTTGAACGCCACCCGGAAATAAATGTCTTCGCCGTTGGAAATGCCTCCCTGAATCCCGCCGGAATGATTGGTGCGAATGCCGATCGCTCCGGATGTAGTACGGTAGAAGCGGTCATTGACTTCCGAACCCCGTTGATGTACGCCTTCGAATCCCATTCCATAATCGAACCCTTTGGCGGCGTTGATACTCATCATGGCGTTAGCCAATGAGGCGCTTAATTTTCCGAATACGGGATTGCCTAATCCTGCCGGAACCTGCTTGCACACGCAAGTGATAACTCCGCCGATGGTATCGCCTGCGGCCTGTACTTCCCGAATCAGACCGGCCATTTGAGCGGCGACTTCCAAATCGGGACAACGCGCCGGCGTTTGTTCGATATTGTTAAAATCCAATTCGGTATAAGGTTTTTCCACACGGATCGTTCCTGCTTGCGAAGTATAAGCGGTAACCGTTATTCCTTGTTCGCGGAGAACGATTTTTGCCACAGCGCCAGCAACTACCCGTGCGATCGTTTCCCGCGCCGACGAGCGTCCCCCGCCGCGATGGTCGCGATGACCGTATTTTATATGGTAGGTATAATCGGCGTGCGAAGGCCGGAATACTTCTTTCAGATTGTCGTAGTCCGAAGAATGGAAATCGTTGTTCCGCACCAGAAAAGCAATCGGCGTACCGGTTGTTTTTCCGTCATAAATACCGGAAAGAAATTCCACCCGGTCGGGTTCTTTCCGCGAGGTCGTTATGTCGGATTGTCCGGGTTTGCGCCTGTCCAATTCTTTTTGAATAAAATCTAAATCCAAAGGAATATTGGAAGGACAGCCGTCGATAACGCCGCCGACAGCCGTCCCATGCGATTCGCCGAATGAGGTTAAACGGAATATGTTTCCCCAGGTATTCATCTTTCGTTTTGACAACCGCGATGACAGCCTTGTTCGTCGTGCGGTTCTTCGCAGCTTTCACAATCGCATCCGTCCGATTGGGTTAGAGCGGCAATTTCTTCGTGCGTAGGTTCATGAACGTCAATGACTTCTCCTTCGAAATGCAAACTTTCCCCGGCTAAAGGATGATTGAAATCCAGTACCACCACTTCGGATTTGACTTCCAATACCGACCCCATCAAGCGGTGTCCGCTGGCGTCCATCATCGGCAGCGTTTGTCCTTCGGTTACTCGTTCGGCGTCGAATTGTCCGTCGATTTCGAAAATAGTTTTCGGCAATTCAACAACATGCTGTTCAAAATATTCGCCATAAGCTTCTTCCGGGCTTAAGGTGAAAGAAAATCGATCGCCCACCTTTAAACCGGCAACGTTTTTCTCGAAAGCATCAAGCATCATTCCCATACCAAACATAAAAGTCAGAGGATGTTCGCGGGTCGCTTTTTCCATCAGTTCTTTTTGTCCGTCTTCGTCCACTGTCAAGTCGTATGTCAGCGATACCATTTTTTCGTCTGAAATTTTCATTTTCAAATTGTTTCAAAATTAAGGCGCAAAGTTACATAAAAGTTCTCACATATACGCAGACAAATAAAATAGATGATGACGGACAAAAGACCAAAGAAGAAAGAAATAGATAAGCAAAGACAGAAAGACGTCTTTTAAGCTTTGATGTCCGCATCTATCTTCTTTAGCCTTTTGCCTTTTATCTCTAAATTTATAGAGGAAAGATACAAAAATAAAGATGGAGATTGAAAGTTTTACTGGCTGGGAGTAAAAAATGTTTCCGGTGAGAGATTTTTCAGCGAAAAAAGTTTGAAAAGTTTTGCTAATCTAAAAAGAATTACTACCTTTGCATCCGCTTCAATTTACGCCTCTTTAGCTCAGTTGGCCAGAGCACGTGATTTGTAATCTCGGGGTCGTTGGTTCGAATCCGACAAGAGGCTCCAGCAAGCAGAAAGGGTTGAAATTGAAGTTGAAAACAGAAGGGCAGATACCAGAGTGGCCAAATGGGGCTGACTGTAACTCAGCTGACGTACGTCTTCGGTGGTTCGAATCCATCTCTGCCCACAAAATACAAACCGCGGACGTAGCTCAGTCGATAGAGCATTAGCCTTCCAAGCTGAGGGTCGCGGGTTTGAGTCCCGTCTTCCGCTCTTTTTGTTGCCTGTGTAGCTCAGCGGTAGAGCACTTCCTTGGTAAGGAAGA
>JAITAH010000086.1 GCA_031284225.1 Dysgonamonadaceae bacterium
AAGAGATTCAAATCCTTGTTTTGGACGATTTGACTTACGCGGGAAATCTGGGAACCATTAAGGACGATTTGCAAGATCCGCGTTTGATTTTTATCAAAGGCAATATCAAAGACCCGAAAGTGGTAACGGCGATTTTTGAAGCACATTCCGTTCGATATGTCGTGAATTTTGCGGCGGAAAGCCATGTGGATCGAAGCATCGAAAACCCGCAAATATTTCTGGAAACCAACATTCTGGGAACGCAAAACCTGTTGGATATTGCTAAAAAACATTGGACTACCGGCCGGGACGAAAACGGATACCCAACGTATAAAGAGCAAGTTAAATACCTTCAGGTTTCGACCGACGAAGTGTATGGCAGTCTGGGAGCAACCGGTTATTTCCGGGAAACCACGCCGCTGGATCCGCGCAGTCCGTACAGCGCCTCCAAAACCGGCGCCGATTTGATTGTCAAGGCTTATGGCGAAACCTACAAAATGCCCGTCAATATCACTCGTTGCTCCAATAATTATGGCCCGTATCATTTTCCGGAGAAATTAATCCCACTAATCATCAAGAACATACTGGAAGGCAAAACCCTGCCGGTTTATGGCGATGGCAGCAATGTCCGCGACTGGCTCTATGTGGAAGACCATTGCAAAGCCATTGATACCGTGTTGCTGAACGGTCGGGCAGGCGAAATCTATAATATCGGCGGCCACAACGAAAAGAAAAATATCGACATTGTCCGGTTGACGATTTCGACCATTCGCCGCTTGCTGGAAGAAAATCCGGCGTATAAAAAAGCCCTGAAAAAGCCCGGCGATGATGTTTCGTGGATCAACGATGATTTAATTACGTATGTGAAAGATCGTTTGGGACACGACCGACGGTATGCCATCGACCCGGCTAAAATCAGCAACGAATTGGATTGGTCTCCGGAAACGAAATTTGAAGACGGCATTGTAAAAACCATTCGTTGGTATTTAGAAAATCAGGATTGGGTGGAAGAAGTAACTTCCGGCGATTATCAGAAGTATTACGAACAAATGTATGGCAATAGATAAAATCCGATTTGCTGTCGTGGGTTGCGGACACATCGGGAAGCGCCACATCGAAATGATCCGGCGCAATCCCGAAGCAGAATTAGCCGCTGTGTGCGATGTTTTGCCGGTTGATTTCCCTCCCGTTCCGTATTTCTTTTCGCTTGAGCAGTTGTTAACGTCCGGCATTTCGTTCGATGTCTTGAATATTTGCACGCCCAACGGCTTTCATGCCCCGATGGCCGTCCGCGGCTTGGAAACCGGACATGCGGTGGTCATTGAAAAACCGATGGCGCTGAATACTCGAGAAGCCGGCCGGATTTTGCAAACGGCGGAACAGTACGGTCAAAAAGTATTTTGCGTGATGCAGAATCGCTATTCCCCGCCCAGCGTTTGGATAAAAAGCGTCATAGACGCTCGCCGCTTGGGAAAAATCTTTCTGGTACAAGCGAATTGCTATTGGAATCGCGACGAACGGTATTATCTGCCGGGCGGTTGGCACGGCAACCAAGCGTTGGACGGCGGCACGCTGTTCACGCAGTTTTCGCATTTCATTGATCTGGTGTACTGGCTTTTCGGCGATATCACCCAAATCCGGGCGCGTTTTGCCGATTTCAATCATGCGGCTTTGACGGATTTTGAAGATTCGGGCGTCGTTTCCTTTGAGTTTGTCGAGGGAGGAATCGGCGTATTTAATTATTCTACCGCTGTGTATGATACGAATTTTGAAAGTTCGGTAACGATTATCGGCGAAAAAGGAACCATTAAAATCGGCGGACAGTACATGAACGAAGTGGAATACTGTCGTGTTCAGGACTATGAAATGCCCGAATTAGCGCCCACTAATCCCGGCAACGATTACGGCGCGTATAAAGGTTCGGCGCAAAATCATCATTATATAATTAATAATGTGGTCAATGTCTTAAAAAACAAAACAGGAGAAACCATTACGACCGGTGCGCAAGAGGGATATAAAGTGGTGGATATTATCGAACGGATTTACGCGCTTAAAACCCAAAATCCAATTCTTCCGCGTTAATCTGTTCAACTTCTTCTTCCTGTGGAGGCAACGCATGGCCATGAACGGCGCTCGGCATAACGTTAATCGCTCTAATCGGCCGTACCGGGCAAATGGATTCGCATCCGCCGCAACCGACGCATAATTCCGGATACAAATGCGGTAAGGTCAGGCTGCCTTTATACGGTTCCATTCGGACGGCTTTTACCGGACAGTGTTCGGCGCAGGCTCCGCAGGAAGTATTATCGGTATAAACTACGCAAAGATTCTGTTCAAATTGGGCGATACCGATTTGAGTGATTTGTTTTTCGGATAATTCCAAAGGCTCAATCGCTCCGTTCGGGCAGACTTGCGTGCATATTGTGCAGTTATAATTACAGAAAGCGTTTTCGTAGAACACCAAATGCGGTTTGAAAGCATAACTCAATCCGAAATTGAAACCGGCCGGTTTCAGGATTTGCATGGGGCAATGCGTTACGCACAAGTGGCAGGCCGTACACTTTTCTTTGAAATGTTTCAAACTCTTCGATCCCGGCGGAGTAACCGGAGTTAATTTCGTAACATCTACCGGTTTATTGCTCTGCGCCCACGCCGGAATCAAGGGAACGGTGGCGGCGATAGTCGTAGAAGTAGCGATAAATTTTCGGCGAGACATTCCTTTCTTTTCCCCGGATTCCGATTGAGATTGAGGCAATGCAAAAAACGGTTTATAGGAAAGCGCTTGTTTGTTGCACCGGTCTAAACAATTGAAACATACTACGCAACGCGAATAGTCAATCTTCCCTTCCGAACTGTTTATACATTCCGATTTACAAGCTTTAGCGCACAAGCCGCAGTGGTTGCATTTCGTTGAATCAATCGTAACCCGGAAAATAGAGAACCTCGAAATTAATCCCAAAAAAGAACCTACCGGACAAATCAGGTTGCAAAACAGCCGTCCCCGCAGGATCGCCAGTATGCCGACTGCCAACAAGGCGATAAAGGCAATAAGCAGCGACGCCGTCGTTACGGTGTGAATCGTTATTTGGTAAAAATTGTAATTGTTGAATTGTAAAGCAATCCAGTTCAGTACATTATTGCCGCCTATCGCTACCGGACGAAACAAATTCACGGCTATTCGCCCGAAATTACTGTACGGATCCAAATAGAGCAGGGGAGTGCTGATTCCCAAAATCAAAAAAATAACGCAGGCCGTCAATAAGCCGTAACGAACCGTATTGTACGGTTTGGTATAGTGATACCAGCGTTTTTTTCTGTTTTTCTTTTTTCCCCGTCGAGTAAAAAAGGAAATAATATCCTGTAAAATGCCCATCGGACAAATCACCGAACAGTAAATCCGCCCGAAAAGTCCTGCAAGTAAAAATAAAAAAATGAGAATCCCCAAACTTCCGGCTAAAACAGCGGGTACGAGTTGGATGTGCATTAAACCGTGCCAAAAAAGCGGCAGGCGATGGGTAAAATCGCAGAAGAATAGGGCTATCAGCACGAAAACAACCGCTGCCAATACCCTACGAACGATTTTCAAAGCATTGGATTGCATCGGGAGTACGTTTTTTAACCTTAGAGATTGATTCTCTTAATATTCAGCTTATCTATTTTTTGCGTGCCCAACTGTAGTTTTTCGCCGTTGGCGATATGACCGACATCGTTGACAGTGATTTTTTCCACCTGACTGAACATCCGGATAGCCGCCGTGTCTGCCGCGACAATATCTTTGGAAATGATCAACGCTTTCATGGGATAAGCATCTTTTACCGAGCGGCCTTGCGGTCCGTTCCGAAGCAGACAACGA
>JAITAH010000091.1 GCA_031284225.1 Dysgonamonadaceae bacterium
TATTTTTTGGTATTGCGGCATCCGAACGGTCTGGAAACCGTTTACGGACATCTCTCCAAATTTTTGACCGAGCAGGATGAAAATGTAAAAGCCGGTCAACCCATTGCATTAGGCGGAAATACCGGCCGTTCTACCGGCTCGCATTTGCATTTTGAATTTCGCTTTTTAGGAAATCCCATCAATCCGGCAGAAATTATTGATTTTGATGAATGGGCCATCAAGGACGATCAATATACTTTTATAAAAAATAAATCCGATAACAGTTACGGTTCTTCCAAATACCTGGCTAACGGAAATGACAAAATCCGCTACCACCGTATCCGCTCAGGCGACACCTTGGGAACGATTGCCCGTCGGTACGGCACCACAGTTACTAATCTTTGCCGATTGAATAACATAAAAAGTTCTACTACTTTGCGAATCGGCCGATCGATCCGGATTTCATAACATCAGCATAAACATACATGGAGTAAAAAAAAGAGACCGTAAAATGAGTTTTACGGTCTCTTTTTTAATTTATTGCGTCGTCGGTACTACTCACCGCGCACTTTCTTTATCCAAGGAAACCCAGCAACACCCCGGCCGCTACGGCCGAGCCAATCACCCCGGCCACATTGGGTCCCATCGCGTGCATCAGCAAATAATTCGTCGAATCGTATTCCAAACCGACTACCTGCGAAATCCGCGCCGAGTCGGGAACCGCCGAAACGCCGGCATTCCCGATAAGCGGATTAATTTTATTGTCCGGTTTCAAAAACAGATTGAAGAACTTCACAAACAAGACGCCGGCCGCCGTAGCAATGACAAACGACAAGGCGCCTAAGCCGAAAATTTTGACGGAATTCAGCGTTAAGAACTGTGTGGCTTGCGTAGATGCTCCTACGGTTATTCCCAACAAGATGGTAACAATATCAATCATCGGGCCGCGGGCGGTTTCTGCCAGTCGGCGGGTTACTCCCGATTCTTTTAACAGATTCCCGAAAAACAACATCCCTAACAAAGGAAGTCCGGAGGGTACAAAGAAACAGGTGAGCAATAAACCAAATATCGGGAATAGGATTTTTTCCGTCTGCGAAACCACGCGGGGCGGTTTCATCCGGATCACCCGTTCTTTTTTTGTGGTCAGCAAGCGCATAACGGGCGGTTGAATCACCGGCACCAGCGCCATATAGGAATAGGCCGATATGGCAATCGCTCCCATGAGGTTGGGCGCTAACTTCGACGAAAGGAAAATAGCCGTTGGGCCGTCCGCTCCGCCGATAATACCGATAGCGGCCGCCTGATTGGGTTCAAACCCCCACAACAAGGCTAACACGTAAGCGCCGAAAATACCGAATTGAGCCGCCGCGCCAATCAACATAAGTTTTGGATTGGATATAAGCGCCGAAAAGTCGGTCATCGCGCCGATTCCCAAAAAGATCAGCGGCGGATACCATCCTGAAGTAACTCCTTGATAGAGGATATTCAGCACAGACCCTTGTTCGTAAATCCCCAACTGCAACCCGGCGTCTTTGAATGGGATATTACCAATCAGAATACCGAATCCGATCGGGATTAAAAGCATCGGTTCAAATTCTTTAGCAATTGCCAAATAAATGAACGTCAATCCCACCAGAATCATAATCACATGTCCGAAAGTGAAATTCGCAAAGGCCGTATAGGTCCAGAATGTCTGAAGATTATCGCCTAAAAATGAGAAGAAATCCATAACTTTATTCAATTATAACCAAATCTGCGCCTTCCAATACGGAATCGCCTTTGTTAACTTTTACTTCTTTAATCACTCCGTCGCGGTCGGCATTGATTACGTTTTCCATTTTCATGGCTTCCAACACCAATACTTTCTGTCCTTTTTTAACCGTATCGCCTGTTTTGCAGGCAATTTCCAAAATAATACCGGGGAGCGGCGAGCGCAAAGCGGCGGCGCCAACGTTCGATTGTTGCGGCCGGGTAATCGGCGGCGGCGTAGTGGTTTGTGCCGGACGATTGATCGTTACTACCTGTTTTTTAGCAGGTTTGTTCATTTCCACTTGGTAAGGAGTACCATTCACTTCCACATCGGCAATGGTATCTTCGATACGGTTGATAACGACTCTGTAAACGTTACCGTTGATTGTATATTTGAAACTTTTCATTTTTTAACGGGTATTTCTCTTAATGTATAAATTTTTGAACTCCAGGGAGAATAATTGCGTGCCGTATTTCGGATGGTCAGAATGGTATTTTCTTCATCGTGCAATTCGGTTGCCTCGTAAATGGCCATCGCAATCGCGGCATATACATCGCCCGACTGTTCGGCAATGCCTTTGGCTTCTTCGATGGTAATGCCTTTGGCTTTCATCATCCGTCGATGCGTCAAAGATACGGCAATTTTTCCGATCAGTTTGAAAATCAAAAACAGCAGAAGCAAGCCGCTAAAAACAACGGCCATCGCGGTCAATGTCATGCCGACGCCCATCGAATCGTTGTTCTTGAAATTCTCGATTTTTTCATTGGTATCCAATATTTTATTATTGGAACTCGGCGTAACGTACCGGCCGTCGTTGGTAGAATCATCGAAATAGACCCATAAATCCGTTACATTCCGGTACGAAGGCAATATTCTTTTGGCTTCCTGCAAATGTTTGATTTCCCAACCGTCTTCGATCAATCCGTAACTCACATCCGGGCGTTGTCCGGCTGGAACTGTAACGGAATCGATCAGCGTCCGGCCATCGGAATCGAACAGCGCTATAAAATTCGGTTTTTCCGAATCCAATGTAAAATTCAAATGGAACGTACCGTGCGACGGTTTCCCATCGGCCCAAAACAAGACATGCTGGCGCGGGCTGATTTTCGTTAACACATCGCCTTTGGGCACCATGTATTTTCTCGGCACAAGGAGATTGTCGGTCAGATAGCAACCGGCGATGTTGACCGTTCCGGGAGAGGCGTTGTAAATCTCAATCCACGGATTCTTTTCACCATAGTCATCTTGAAAATTACTGTTGTTGATGACTAATATTTCATTGATTTTAAGAGAGGTTGTCCGTTGTGCCTGAACAGCAAAGGAGCAAAAGAACAACAGCAACAAACCTATTCCTGCTTTCTTTTCCATCATAAGGGTAAATTATCGTGTTTTTTTGCGGGATTCGTTTGTTTCTTGGTGGCTAACTGTTGCAAAGCGCGGATAATCCGGAAACGGGTATTCCGCGGCTCAATCACATCGTCGATATAACCGTATTTAGCGGCATTATACGGATTGGCAAAAGCTTTTGTGTATTCGGCTTCTTTTTCTGCCAATACCTGAGCCGGATTGTCCGATTCTTTCGCTTCTTTGGCGTAAAGCACTTCTACAGCGCCGGCGCCGCCCATCACTGCAATTTCGGCGGTCGGCCATGCGTAATTCATATCGCCGCGTAATTGTTTGCAACTCATCACAATGTGTGCTCCTCCGTAGGATTTGCGCAAAGTAACGGTTACTTTCGGAACGGTAGCTTCGCCATAAGCGTACAACAATTTAGCGCCATGCGTAATGACACCGCCGTATTCCTGACCGGTTCCCGGAAGGAATCCCGGAACATCCACCAGCGTAACCAGCGGGATATTAAAAGCATCGCAGAAGCGAACAAAACGAGCCGCTTTCCGCGACGCGTTGATATCCAGTACGCCGGCCAGCATTTTGGGTTGATTGGCGACAATCCCCACCGAACGGCCGTTAAAGCGGGCCAAGCCGATGATAATATTCTTAGCGAAATCGGCATGGATTTCCAGAAATTCACCGTTGTCGATAATAGCGCCAATCACTTCATACATATCGTAGGGTTTATTGGGGCTATCGGGAATAATTTCATTCAACGAATCTTCCAAACGGTCGATCGGATCGTGAGAATCTTTCGTCGGCGGTTCTTCCATATTATTTTGGGGAAGATAACTCAACAGTTTGCGAATCAGATTGATGCCTTCAGCTCCATCTTCCACGGCAAAATGCGTAACGCCCGAACGGCTGGCATGCACTTCCGCGCCGCCCAGTTGTTCTTGCGTAACATCTTCGCCGGTAACCGTTTTTACTACTTTCGGACCGGTCAGGAACATATAGCTCATGCCTTTGACCATGATGGTGAAATCGGTCAATGCCGGCGAATAAACCGCACCGCCCGCGCAAGGCCCGAAAATGCCCGAAATCTGGGGCACTACGCCCGAAGCCATAATGTTCCGCTGGAAAATCTCGGCATAACCGGCCAAGGCGTTGATGCCTTCCTGAATACGCGCCCCCCCGGAGTCGTTCAGACCCACAATCGGAGCGCCCATCATCAAGGCCAAATCCATTACTTTGCAGATTTTCATGGCCATCGATTCCGACAAAGAGCCGCCGATAACGGTAAAATCCTGTGCAAACAGATAAACCAGCCGTCCGTCGATTGTTCCGTAACCGGTAACTACGCCGTCGCCCAGAAACTTTTTCTTTTCCATACCGAAATTGGTACAACGATGTTCGACGAACATATCCAATTCCTCAAAACTCCCTTCGTCCATCAGCATGTCGATACGTTCACGTGCCGTATATTTACCTTGGGCATGTTGTTTTTCGATGGCTTTTTCGCCGCCGCCCAAACGGGCTTGCGTTCGCAGTTCGATAAGTTTCCTTACCTTATCTAATTGATTACTCATAATAATTTATAATGCTATTTTATTGACACAATTCTGTTAATACGCTACCGGTCGATTTCGGATGCAGGAAAGCAATACTCAACCCTTCGGCGCCGCCGCGGGGAGCTTTATCAATGAGTTGCACGCCTTTGGCTTCCACTTCAGCCAGTGCATCGGCCACACGGGGAACGGCAAAAGCGATGTGGTGCACGCCTTCCCCTTTCTTTTCAATAAACTTTGCAATGGTAGAATCTTCCGAAGTAGGTTCGAGAAGTTCAATCTTTGTTTGCCCTACCTTGAAGAAAGCTGTTTTAACCTTTTGGTCAGCTACTTCTTCGATGTTGTAACATTTCAGGCCGAGAACGTTTTCATAATAGGGGAGGCTGTCGGCAATGTTCTTTACAGCGATCCCAATGTGCTCAATATGGGAAATATCCATCATTTAATAATTTATAGTGAATAATTTAAAGTCAAATCAGAGCGCAAAGGTACTGTTTTTTTATGAAATATCACTGTTGTTTATATAAATTGTTTTCATAATTTTCCAAATCTTGTATGGGTCGTTCCATCTCGTAATAGAAAGGTCGTTTGGAAAAAGTCTGAAAATACAGCAAACAGGCATCGCGCCACCAAACGGCATCGCGAGCTTGTGTTCTTAAAACCGACTGCATGCGATTAAACCGATTTTCGTCAATAACATATCCGAAATTATCCCATATTTTTTGCATATCGCGAACCCCTTTTACGCCCTGTTCATACTTGCGGCAAAGCAGTTCCCACAAGGTTATACCCGAAGCGACAGCTGTTTCGTCAAGCATCGAGAACGTTTGCGGCGGATAAACCGGCTCGTCCCAGGGAACGTGGTGAAACCACAATAAATACTCCGGGGGACAGGTTTTTACGTCGGACAACTGCTCGCGCAACGGCGAATAATATTGCGCAACGGCATTGCTGCCCGATGTGGTTCTGTCGAATCCCAACCCGATGCTGTCGGCGCGATGATAATAACTCGGCAGCCAGTCCGCACGCGCACCCGGAATTTCGCACCAAGGTTCAGGGCCGTAATGATGCCCCCACGCAAAAAGGTGATGCAAGCCGATCGGCATCATGTAGTTTACGCAGGTTTCCCAGGAAGAGCACATCATCTTCACCATGGGACGGACAAATTCCTCATCGGTTTTAAACGTTTGCGCCAGCCATTCTTCAGCAATTTGCTCCGAAGAAATCCGGGGATTCCACGCCATCCGTCCGAAAGCGTACCAATTGGCCTGCGCAAAGTCGCTCCCACACCAATTGACATCCGTTCCCGTATTGGCCACGCCTGCTATTGCGCAGATTCGTTGCGAAGTAGTTATTTTATTTATGAACGATCCTTTGCCTTCGCAATACGTATCGCTTTCAAAAAATTCCTGCCACATCGGCGCGAGATAAACGAGATGGCGCGACTGTCCCAAATATTCCTGCGTAATTTGCAGTTCGGGCATAATCGGCGTTTGGTTCAATGCGCCGAAAAGCGGACTGAACGGCTCGCGCGGCTGAAAGTCAACCGGGCCGTTTTTCACCTGAATAATCACATTATCGGCGAATTGTCCATCGAGCGGCACAAATTCGTCGTAAGCTTGTTTGGCGCGGTCGCTTCCGCTGGGGTTATATACAAACGCCCGCCACATCACTATTCCACCATGCGGTTTCAGTGCGGTGGCAAGCATGTTGGCGCCGTCGGCATGTGTACGTCCAAAGTCTTGCGGGCCGGGCTGTCCTTCGCTGTTCGCTTTTACCAGAAAACCGCCGAAATCCGGTATCAGCGCATAAATTTCAGCCACTTTGCGGTTCCACCATTGAATAACCTCCTCGTTCAAAGGATCGGAGGTAGGCAGCCCGCCAATCAGTTTCGGCGACGAAAAATTGACGGAAAGATATACTTTGATTCCATACGGGCGAAAGACATCAGCCAAGGCTCTCACTTTCTGCAAATAATCACTTTTAAGAATATCGGGCGAAGCATTTACATTGTTCAAAACCGTACCATTGATGCCGACAGAAGCATTGGCGCGAGCATATTCGGTATATCGCGGCGAAAGTTTTTCTGGCAAATCACTCCATTGCCACAAGGATTTTCCCGCATAGCCGCGTTCCACCGAGCCGTCGAGATTGTCCCAATGATTGAGAATCCGAAGGCGGTATTGAGGACTTTCGGCAACCTCCAATTTTTCAGTAGTTTGTCCGGTTTCCTGTAAGCGCAATAAATGGTAGGCGCCATACAGCAAACCGATATCGGAGGAGGCAGTAATGGTCAGGTTTTTTCCAAAATCTTGAATGTAATACGCACCTTCTATGTATGGAACGTCCCGATGTTTAGCATTTTTATACTGAAGATCAATCGCTTTCCCTTTCCAATGCTTTTCCAGTTCATGGAATGCAATAGCAACCGTCGGCGATTTTCGGTTGGAAGTAACTTTTGTATAGCCATTTTCTTCCAACCGCAACCATAAACGGCTGCCATCTTCGGCGAAAACCGGCGTTAAGCACAAAAGAAGAAGCGCCGCTAATACTGTATTTTTCATGCGATAATAATTTGTCTTTGTTTAAAGGTCGTATAGAACTCGTATGATTTTTATTATCGCGAATTTGGGTGATTTTGCAAAAATCATACTTCGTTTCATAACCCTATTAAAATAATTCTTTTTTTCCGTTGAATATCATTTATCAGTAAGCTACCATTTCTTTTCCAAAACGGGAGACGTCCACATCAGTTTATTCGTAAGTTTTACAACATTGTACCCGGCGCCGACCGCCGTTTTCTCTCCAAGCCGCACCATGATGAATTTCTTTTCGGGATCGATATACAGGATCTGACTCATAATGCCGTAAGCATAGAATTGCGGCCCAAGATCACATACGACCCAATAATATCCTGCTTTTTTATCTTCGTATTTCCGCACTGTATAGTATTTGAAAGCGGATTCTTCGGCAAATTTCCAGGCGCTGATGGAGTCGGTAAACCGATAAGCGCCCGTAGAATCGGCGCTAAAACAAGCACGATCATCGTTATACCACAGATATTGATGATTCTTGTATTTTTTCCAATCGTCAATGCCGACAACGGCCGGCAAAACGCTCTTATCGATCCACGTCTGAGATACGATTTGTTTTCCGTTCCAGTTGCCTCCGTTCAGGTAGAGTCGGCCGATCTTTGCCAAATCGACAGCCGTAGCATTCAGCCCGCCGTACGATTTGGCAGAACGGTGTTTCTTATCGTCTAAACTAACCGATGCGTCGTATTCCATGCCCAGCGGTTTCCAGATTTTTTCTTCCAGATAGCCGGCATACGATTTTCCGGTCGCTCGTTCCAAAACGATTCCGAGAATGGCGGTAGTAACGCTGTTATAGTCGTATTCCTCGCCGGGTTCTTTCATAAATTTCAACTTTTCAATAAATCCCAATTGATTTCCGCCGTAATACAGTTTGGCCATATTACTAAACGGATTGGAGTACGATTCGCTGAATTTCAGCCCTGCTTGCATATTCAACAAATGCTCGATAGTCAGTTTCCGGAAATACGGATCTTTGTTCTTCAACTCCGGAATATAATCGGTTACAGGGTCATGGACACTCCGGATGAATCCTTCGTCCACAGCGATACCTGTCAGTAGAGACGTAATCGATTTAGTTACAGAGAAAAACGTGGAGATCGTAGAGCGGTCGTATCCCCGGTAATATTTTTCACACAAAAGGGTATCATTTCGGATGATCAGGAAAGCGGTTGTAGATGTCTTCGACAGATATTCGTCAATCGTAATCGTATCTTTTTTGTTTATTATCACCTTTCCATCGCCGAGTTCCGCACGCTCTTCTCCCGGATGAAACCGGAACTTGTTTTCACCCGTTTCGATTTTTGCTTGCGGGAAAGCGTTGTATTCGTCAATGTCAGCCGTCCAATAGCGGACGCACCTGTAAACATTACACGAACTGAAACAAACAAGCAAAACCAGAAAAAAAAGGGTTTGTTTCATCCGCTACTGTCCTTGAATCGTTTGAATCGTTCCATCCCCGTTGTATTTCAGCGGGACGACTTTCATGCTGCGCAACCAGGTTCTTCCACCCGAAGGCACACTGTCGTGATGAAACAGATACCATTGCCCCTTAAATTCGACAATGGAATGATGGGTTGTCCACCCGACCACCGGGGTCAGAATCACACCTCTGTAAACAAACGGCCCATAGGGGCTGTCGCTTATCGCATAACAGAGTTTGTGCGTATTCCCGGTAGAATAGGAAAAATAGTATTTGCCCTTGTACTTGTGCATCCACGAAGCCTCGAAAAAGCGACGGTCTTCATCGCCGGCTTTCAGCAGTTGACCGTTTTCGTCCAGAATCGCCAGGTCGCGGGGTTCTTCGGCAAACTCCAGCATATCGGCGTTCAGTTTGGCCACCTTGGCGCACAAAGCCGGTTCGTTCGCTGCCGGTTCCGATCCACATTCCTGGGCTTTATTGTTGCGATAGCGTTGCAATTGTCCGCCCCACAGTCCCCCGAAATAAATATAGTATGAACCGTCATCCTCTTTCAGCACACAGGGATCGATGGAATAACTGCCTTTGATCGGATCCGGCTGCGCCCGGAAAGGGCCTTCCGGCCGGTCAGCCACCGCCACTCCAATATGGAAAACATCGTTTTTGTCTTTTAATGAAAAATACAGGTAATACTTGCCGTCTTTTTCGGCGACGTCCGAATCCCAAAGCTGCCGTCCCGACCAGGGAATGTTTTTCACATCCAGAATAACGCCGTGGTCAGTGATTTTTCCGTCGATATCGTCCGTCGAATAGACATGATAATCCTGCATATCGAAATGATCGCCGTTATCGTTTTCCGGAATACCGGCGTCGCGGTCGTGCGACGGATAGATATACAATTTTCCATTAAAAACTTTGGCAGAAGGATCTGCCATATACGCGCCGGAAGCGACATCCAGCAAATACTTTGCATTTTTCATCTATTGCATTTTACAAGTTCCATTAAAAACCGCACCCGGCGTAATTTCCAAACGGCTGACCGTCAAATCGCCCGTAAAAACGCCGGATTCCTTGATAGTCAAAATTTCCTTGACTACCATATTTCCGTTTATCCGGCCGATAATATCCGCATTGGAGCAATACAGATCGCCCCGAACGTCTGCCTGAGGACCGATGACTACTCTTCCGGCACATTCTATTAAACCTTCCACTTTGCCGTCTATACGCAAATCTTCTTCCGCATAAATATCCCCTTTGATCAGAGTGCCGGAAGCCAGCGCATTGTGCGCAATTCCAGATGATACGATTTCTTTGTTTTTCATTTTTATTTCTGACGAGTAATTAATTCCGGTTACAAAATTAAGATTTATTATTGGAAAAACGAAAAGGAATCCGGATAACCTTCAAAAATCATCTGCAATTTTGTATTTTTTGGTTAATATTCCATACGCGGAAAGTCGCATTCAGTCCAACATGCGAGCGTTTGGGCAGGGATAGTCGTGTGCGTTTCGAATTAAAATCATCCAGATTCATACGTATTTATCTCTGAATTAAAAATACTATTTGTTTATTTGTTAATTTTTTTTGTAAATTTGCACAAAAATTAAAAAGATATTAATAGAGATTAAAATAAATCAATGAATTAAACAGTATGAAGAGACCGGTTTTATTTTTCCAATGGATATTGGGCGTTTTTTGTGTTCTCCTTCCGTCTTGTGTCGATCATGATTATGATTTGACGGATGAAAACATCGACAAAGAAGCAGTGTTTAGTCCGAACGGGTTCAATGCTCCCCTGGGCAATATTGATACTCTGTTTATCGGTAACGAGCTTAGGAAATTTTTAGCGGATAAAGAAATTGAAGTTCGAACCGATCCGAACAGCGGCGTATTTTATGTCGAATATACCGGCGAATTTCCGGTGGAATTTCCCGAATACACTGTTCCTGTGTTTGAAGAAATAGAAACCGAACGGGTCGATATCGAAGAAATAATCCCCAATGCGTGGGAAGGCCGGTATCCGATTAGCTTTCTCTTGCCTTCCGGACAGACAATACCGATCGTTTCCGACAAACACGCCAGCTACAATCTGGAAAAACCGTATTTCCGGACGCCCAAAGAAGGATTGGAAGTTTCTATTGACCGAACGTATTTCAATAACTGTAAATTAACGATTATGGTTTATTTGTCCAACCTTCAATTTTCGGGAACCGGCGCAGAGATACGTTTGTCGATGGATTTCCCGGATAATTTCATCTTCCGCGATCACCCTCAGGATCCGGTAACCGGGAAAACACACATAGAACAAGTCGTCAATGTAGCCGAATTTGCCGGTAATTATCGATGTATCGTAACCAACATAGCCAACTTAGAATTTTATGCGTATCAGGTAGAAGATGTGCAATTGGATTATAATGTTCAACTACACGTTACGCAACCGACGAATGTCAGCATTACCGACACTCCCCAATTCCACATGGATTTCGCTATTGATAACAGTAACGTATCCGTAGAATATGTTACCGGCGCCGCGAAAGGCGTTGAAACCATTTCCGGATCGATAGCAACCGGCGATTTTACCGATGCGTTCAAGGAAAACATTTTAGCGTTCAGAAATCCGTCCCTCCATTTGAATCTTCAAACCAATTTGCGGAGCGATTTCAATATGGATATGACCTTCGTTTCCAAAAAAGAAAATAACAGCGAGATTGCTACCGCTTCCATCAGCGATTTGGAATATAACAAATTAGCGTCCAATGCAATGAACGAAGCGAATTATGTGCTGTCTCCCCAAGTTACGGGCGTCGATTACTGGAAAGAATTTGCGCTAAACACGCTGTTCACAGAAATACCCCACTCCATAGCTTATGAACTTAATGCGAATTTTGATGATGATAACGTTATTCTGTATCCGGAAGGACTGACCTTGTCCGTTGCATACACCCTTAAACTGCCGTTCGATTTTGACGAACT
>JAITAH010000118.1 GCA_031284225.1 Dysgonamonadaceae bacterium
GGCTGTGCTTGCGTATTGGTCGAATACCTTGCGCACAATTTTCACAACATCCTGATTTTTAAAGTTGTAGTGGAACATATTTTCTTCCACCTTACGAAAATCGAGCAGTTGGTTAATCAGTTCGAGCAAGCGGTTGGAGTTGATTTTGATAATGTCGAGATTATTTTTAGTTTTCTCGTTGCCGTCGCCCGATACGATAATGCTTTCCAGCGGTGCGGTAATCAGCGAGAGTGGTGTGCGGATTTCGTGTGCGATATTGGTAAAAAAGTCAATTTTTGTTTGATACAGTTCTTTTTCTTTTTCGATTTTGTATTTGTAAATTTTTTCCTGATTGCGCTTGTCCAAGCTTTTTTTATAAGTTAAAAGAAAATATACCGTTACCGCCAAACTCAGCAGGATATACAGCAAAATCATAAACCACGAGGCGAGAATGTGCGGTTTTATTCGTAAATGAACGCTTTGTACTTCGCTCCACACGTCGTTGTTGTTCGTACCTTTGACTTTAAACACGTATTCGCCTGCGGGAATGTTCATATAACCGGCGCGATTATCGGTGGTATAGTTCCAATCCGCATCGAACCCTTCAAGCATATAGGCATACTGGTTTTGCGAAGGCGAAACGTAACTCAACGCTACAAAATCGAACGAAAAGGTGGATTGGGAATGATTAAGTATGATTTGTTGTTGTGTTCGATATGTTTCTACTGCTTTACCTGAAATTTGAAATCCGGTTATCACCACTGCCGGTTGGTTGGTATTTTCCGTAATATCTTTCGGATGAAAGGCAATAAATCCGTTTGTCCCGCCAAAATACAGACAGTTATCGCTTGTTCGCAATACGGCTTTCGGATTGTAGTGGATTTTCTGAATGTCGTTCAGATAGCCGAAACGTTTTACCGCTTTCAAATCAGATTCAATTTTCACCAAGCCGCTGCCGGTACTTGCCCAGATGTTGCCTTCGCCGTCGTCAAGGATAGAATAGACAATGTTCGACGGCAAACCGCTTTGCAGTGTAAATGTCTGTTCAAACTGTTCGGTTTTAGGATTGAAAACAGCCAGTCCGCTGCCTTCCGTGCCAATCCAGATGCGAAATTTCGAATCTTGGTGCACGCAATTCACGTTGTTGTTGGGTAATGAAAACGATTTCCACGTTCCGTCGGCATTCAGGCGTAATAATCCTGCGGCGTGACAGGCAAACCACAAAGCGCCGGTATAATCTTCTGCCACGCCTTTTACCGGCACACCCGCCAATTTTTCAACCCGCACAGCAGTTTGCGTTTTCGGGTTGTACCGGCTGGTACGGTCTTCGCTGCAAAACAGGAAATCGCCTTTCGAGCTTTTAAAAATGGTAGTAACAAAATCGCCTGCTATCTTTTTAAATTCTGTTGAAATGGAAAGATTATGCTGCGTACCGGTTTTTGTGTCCAAAACACTGATACCTGCACCATAGAGCGAAACATATACCTGTTCGTTGTCGTAATAAATATCCTGAATATTGTAGCAGTCGTCGGCAATGTTCGTATCTTCAAATTTTCCGGTTGCCGGATTAAAAAGCGAAATAACTTCGTTGTATTTTCCAATCCATATTTTCCAGTTGTCGCTCTGTGCAAAGCTGCTGACAATATTTTTCTTCAACGAATTTTGCGGAGAATTATAGTGATACGAGAACATATTGACTGCCGGCGAGAAATAATTGACGCCGCCGAAATATGTCCCAATCCAAAATGCGCCTTCGGTATCGCGGAAAATGGAAAATACCGAATTGTCGGTCATGTTATCCCACTCGTTGTTCAACATCCGGAATGTTTCACTCTTACGGTTGAAAGTAACCAATCCTCTGTCGCAACCCATAATCAGTTCGCTATCGGAATATTCGATAATGGATTTGATATTCATTGCTTCGTGCCGCATGTAATTCTGCACTTTTCCCGTTCGATAATTATAGCGGTACAATCCACCCGAAGCTGTTCCTACCCAAAGGTTATAATCAATATCGCAGTACAACGAATAAATAACCTGTTCTTTGATTTCAAAATCGCGTTCGTCTTTCATTTTGGTAAAAACCTCTTTTTGCGTATCGAAAAGCACCAACCCTTCTCCTGCCATTCCCAACCAAACATTGCCGACATAATCCTGAATAATTGTCCAAATATAATCGCCGGGCAATTTGTTATTAGCGTGTGTATAATGCTTTTTAACCGTCAAATCGGCGTTCAGCACATATAAACCCTGTCCGTGCGTAGCTACATAGACTGCACCTTCGGGCGTTCCGTAAATAGCGTTAATACTGGCGTCATTTTCGGACGTGCGATCGAGGTTAATTCTCCGGAAATTTTCGAGTGAGGCGTTATATAAATAAAGACCTTTTTTCGTGCCGACGAAAAAACGCCCTTGTGCGTCTTCTTTTAAACAATGTATAAAATTGTTTCCGATAGAGAGGGAATCGCCTTCGGTGTGGCGAAAAACTTTGAACGTTTTGCCGTCGAAACGGTTCAATCCGTCATTCGTTCCAAACCACAAAAATCCGCTGCTACTCTGCATAACAGTCCAAACGCTGTTATGCGACAGTCCGTTTTCGACCTGATAACTGCGGAAGTAATAGGCATAAACTGAAATTGTTACTAAAAAAGCAACCAAAAATGTAGATGCAAATCGTTTCATGGCTCTTTAGATTAACCGGTTCAAAAGTAATGTTTAATAATTTCTCTCAGTACAAATATATTTCAAATATATACAAAAATATTACATTCGAGATAAATTGGAATTTTTTTGCCTGTATATGAAAAAATGTAATATGTTGAATGAATGGATTGTCATACATTTGTTTATCTGAAATATCAAAATAATAAAATATTCATGAAACAGAAAACTATTTCAACATTCGTAAAATGTCTGTGCCTTGTACCCTGTACATTATGCCTTTTCGTTACCTGCATTACCCGCCAAACGATTGACGCCGACCGCCAACTTGCCCGCTGCCACGAGCGAGTGAAAAAAACGCTCTTCCAAGTGCAAAATGATTCGTGCCTGCTTCCGAGAAACATTAATTCGGATGTGCACAAATGGTATATGGTCAATGTGTATGACTGGACAAGCGGGTTTTTCCCCGGCATACTTTGGTATGATTACGAAAACACAGGCGACGAATTTATCCTCAACAAAGCGCGTCAATATATCGATTGCCTTGCACCCTTGCTTCACCCCGACCATTGGGGCGACCACGATTTGGGCTTTCAATATTTGTGCAGTTTCGGTAACGCTTACCGCATTACCGGCGAAGAATATTACAAAAAATGCCTGCTTGCCGGCGCCGACAAACTGGCGCGGCACTACAATCCCAAAGTGGGTACTGTCCTTTCGTGGGCGCACATGAAACAGCTTATGGGCTGGCCTCACAATACGATTATGGACAATATGATGAATATTGAACTGCTGTTTTGGGCAGCGAAAAACGGCGGAAACCCGGAATATGCGACAATGGCTGAAACTCATGCAAGAAAAACAATGCAAAACCAGTTCAAGCCCGATTACACTAATTATCACGTAGCTGTTTACGACACCATTAACGGAAAGCTACTCAAATGTGTAACCAATCAAGGTTACGCCGACAGTTCGTTTTGGGCGAGAGGACAAGCTTGGGCTATCTACGGATATACAATGACTTATCGTGAAACGAAGAAAAAAGAATTTTTGCGTTTTGCCGAAAAAGTAACAGACGTTTACCTCGAAAGATTGCCTGAGGATTATGTGCCGTACTGGGATTTCGACGACCCTGCGATTCCCCACGCTACCCGCGATGCTTCCGCCGCTGCAATTGTCGCCTCCGCTCTGCTTGAACTTTCAGATTTGGAAGACAGCCGGTCAAAAGCCCAAAAATACCGGACTGCCGCCGAAAAAATACTCGAAACGCTCTCGTCCGAAGCATATCAGTGCGACGATAACAAATCGGCATTCCTGCTCCATTCCACCGGAAATCTCCCCGGCGGCTACGAAATCGACGCCTCGATCACCTATGCCGATTACTATTATATTGAAGCATTAACAAGATATAAAAAGTCGATCCAATGAAACACATTTTGTTTGCCTGTTATTTTTTATGGTTTTCTTTTTATGGTTTTTCTCAAAATTATTATGAACACAGTCGTGCTCGCTGGTTGCAAAAAGCAGAAATGTATAAACCGGAATTGATAATGACCGAGAAAAAACCGCTGAGCATCGTTGAAATACTGCCCGGCGACCATGCTTTTCAACAATGGGAAGTGCGGGATTTAAACCCGGTTGATTCGTTATATCATTTGCCGTTTCGACAGCAAAAGCAGGTTGTAATCGACTTTGGTGAACACTTAACCGGATATTTCAGTTTTTCGGTACGCACAACGGGAAAAACTCCCGATGGACCGCTTCGGTTAAAATTGACCTTTGGAGAAGTCCCTTCGGAAGTAGCAGTCGATTTGGACAGTTACACAGAAGGCTTAAGCCGGGCTTGGCTGCAAGATGAAACTGTAACGGTAATGCATGTGCCGCAAACAGTTACTTTGTCCCGCCGGCTTGCATTCAGGTATGTAAAAATAGAACTGGTCGGCAGCTCGCCTCAATACGACTTCAATATTTATGATTTATATTGCAAGGCTCAAACTTCGGTGAAACATGCACCTGAAAAACTGCCGGATAACACCGATGTTGTAATAAAAGCGATTGACAGGGTGGGATTAAACACGCTGAAAGAGTGCATGCAAACCGTTTTCGAAGACGGACCCAAACGGGACCAGCGCCTCTGGATTGGAGACCTGTATCTCCAATCGCTGGGAAATATTTATTCCTATAAGCAGTATGACTTAACAAAGCGATGTCTTTATTTGTTAGCCGCATTGAGCCACACGAATGGATATTTGCAGGCAACTGTCATCGAAAAACCAACGCCACGCGCTCAGGATGGGCAATTTCTGTTTGAATACGCCTTGCTCTTCAATGTCTGTTTAAAAGATTATCTGGAAGCGACCGGCGATCTTGAAACGGCCCAAGATCTGTGGCCGGTAGCCAAACGGCAACTCGACATCATCCGCACCTGTGTGCAGGCAAACGGATTAATGGATTTTGAAAAAGCAAACCGAGAATGGTGGATTTTTTTCGACTGGAAAGCGGATTTGTACAAAGAAGTTGCCTTACAGGGTTTTTCAATTTTTGCACTGAACGAGTCCTGTAAACTTGCCAAACTGTTGGGAAAAGAAAAGGAAGTCGCCGATTTGCCGGAGTTAGCCGCTAAAATGAAACGCGTTGCCCGCAAGGTCTTCTACAATAAGGATACCGGACTTTTTTCCGGTACGGCGAATCAACAAATATCATACGCTTCACAAGTATGGATGATAATAAGCGGTGTTGCAACAGTGAAGGAAGGACAAAAAGCCCTGACTTTATTGCCTTCTATTGCAGACGTTTGCATTCCTGCAACTCCCTATATGTATCATTATTATATACAGGCGCTCATTGATTGCAAAATGTATCGTCAAGCGAAAGAAGCATTAGTTTCCTATTGGGGAGGAATGATTAAAAAAGGCGCAGATACATTTTGGGAAGCCTACGACCCCGACAACGATTTTATTTCACCCTATGGCTTTTATCCAATGAACAGTTACTGCCACGCTTGGAGCTGTACCCCTGTTTATTTTATCAGAAAATATCCGGCGATATTTCAATATTGAATCACATGTCGTCCATCGACAGCGCATTGAGTGATACATTGTATTTCGCCAGTTGCTTTTGCAGCGTGTTTGCTTTTATTGCTAACGTTTGCAAATTAATTTTTTTTGCATTACGTTTGATTTCAGCTATTGTTGCTGTTTTTTCAAAATCATTTAGCGCAATCAGGTCTATTTCATTTTCGCCCTTGTTGTCCCAATAATTGCCGATAGCGGTAATATTTTCTTCTTCAGCAAATTTCCGGCGAAAATAATTTTCCAGCACATAACCGCTATATAATTCGTAATCTCTTAATATGTAATTTTTTAACATATCATTCCGTCCCATTTCTATTACTGTTTGATTGGGATAAACAAAACGAAACCAAAATTGCAAAAAATTATCATCAATCGCCCAGCTTGCATTTCTACTTTCAGGTCTGGAAAACAAAGGCTTGTTTTTCACAAGAAAAGAGTATTGATTTTCAAGGTTTGCCAGATACGTTCCCGTATTTTTACCTATAATGGAATCAATTTCATTTTGACGTGTTTTTCCTGCCGCAATTAGTTGGAAAATAGAGAAATAAACGCTATAATCGCGTCCAAATTCCGAAACGAGCAAATCCTTTCCTTCGTATAAAAACGGCGAATCCGGACGGGTTACAAAATCAAGCATTGCTTCGAAAGTAACAGCGCCGCTATCCATCAGCAAAGAAACATATTTGGGTACGCCACCCGAAACAGCGTATAAAAACAACAAATCTTCTGTTGTGAAATCAGGATTGTAATCATGTAAAATACTTTTCAATACACTGATTTTAAATGGCTTGACTGTGATTTTAGAAGTCAGGCGGCCAAAGAGCGGCTCCTTTGAGTTTTCAAAAATTTTGAGCATCAATGAATAAATGGAACCGCAAACGATAAAATTGAGTTTGACTTTATCTTTGTATCGGTCCCAAAGATTTTGTATTTCGCTGAAAATTGCCTGATTAACTCTTTCAAAATCCTGAAACTCGTCGATAATCAGCGTATAGGGCGACGTTTCGGAAAAAATAAGTAATTGTTCAAACAAATCGCGAAAATGGGTGATTGTGCCGAAAATCTGTATGCCCAAATTTTCGCTCGCCTGTTGCTGAAACTGGCTGCAAAGCATTGCCTCGCTGTTGCGGCTGACAAAAAGATAGAGAAATTTCCTGTCCTCTACCGACTTTAAAAGCAGAGATGTTTTACCGTTGCGCCGCCGCCCAATCATTACTGTAAAATTTGCTGCATTAGTCGATTGTGCGTTATTTCTCGATAATATTTCTAATTCGTTTTCTCTGTTATAAAACTTCATCTTCTATAATAATTTAATGGTCATTAATTTAATGGCTATTAAATTAATTCACGAATACAAAGTTAGCATTAAATTTCCACATTACACACAGGCAGATAAAAATAGATGAAAGACAAAAGACAGAAGACGATAGATAGATTGGACATGTTCTCAAGCAATGGACGACGCTTTTTCGCTCATTGTGGAAATTGTCAATATAAAAAATCGGATATGAGTAATTGAGACAAATTAAAAAAAACAGTTGGGGACAGCCCCAACTGTTTTTTTAATACTGTCCTGCCAGTATTCCCCCCGGATCGGACAATTTTACTTTTTGATTATTTTCTGTATCACCGTCCCCTTATCGCCGGTGAGCACCAGCAGGTAAATGCCCTGTGCAAAACGGCTCACATCAATATTATCCCGAATTGTGCCGCTCGCAGCTTCGTAAACCGTTTGTCCTGCCAAATTCAAGATGCGGACACTCTTAATCGACTGCCCGGAACGGATATACAATGTTTCCGACACCGGATTGGGGAAAACCGAAACTTCCGCATCGACCGTTAAATCGTTTATGCCGGTCGCCGAATAGTCGTAATTACGAATATATTTCTCCATGATCGCCATCGTTGACTTTTCGGTTTTGTAGTCCTTGTCCGGCGAAACAGTAATATGGTAATTTTCGTAAAACGCGCCGCCGCACCAATAAGTTGCCGTGACCTGTTTCTGTTTCAAGTAACTGAATACGCTGTCAATAAGAACCATATAACGAGGATCGGATTGACTGGCGCCATTGTACGGAACACCGAACTCGCCAATCATGCCGATTTTACCATTGGTGGTACACCAGTTGATAAACGGGTCGAGGCGTTGCTTGTAAACGTTAAAGTTACTGCCCACTTCCGCATCATAACTCGCGTCGTACGTGCCGGAAGCATCGTTATCAAAATAGCAGTGCGCCTGATAAATCAATTTGTTAGCAGGGTCGGTCAGGTTTTTCAGTTCATCGCTTGCCGACCAGCCGGCAGCGGATGCGTAATTTTTGCCTTCCACAACGATATAAGCCTCCGTATCTTTGGTACGAATAGCATCGATAACTGTCTGGTAATTGTCGCGCAAGATGTTAATATCCACCCCTTTCGGTTCGTTCATCAGGTCGTAGCCCCAAATGTTGGAACAGTCGGCAAAAGCATCGACGAGGCGCGTCCACGCATCGGCAAAATGTTCCTTCGTAATGCCGATATAGTCAAGCGAATTCCATCCGCCCCAACTGTTTGTCGAAGCACGCCACGTGCGGTAACCGGCAACGCCCACTTCAAACAGCGTGTCGTTGCGTGAATATTCCAGATAATCATGCATATCCGGCATGACCCACATTCCGAGCCGTTCCGCCTCTTTTACAACGGCGAGCATGGCGTTAATATCGGCGGCCACAAGCGTAGCGTTTGGTTCGCTCTGAATACGTTTCCAGCGAAACGGCAAACGAATGAGTTTTATTCCCTTTGCGTTGAAATAGTACAAATCTTCGTTTTTCGGATAACGGTAATTCGTTCCCAAAACGCCCGGATTGGTTCCTCCGGAAGCCGAAGCGAGGTTAATGCCCAACATTTTAGTTTCGCGCGGGGGCAATGTGCCGCTTTCGCTGTTCTGAATAGGATCATCAGGAATGGGCGGTGTATCGGGACAGGGGGCGGCAACGATCGTGCCTGCAAACGGTTCGCCTTTGTATGCGAAAATATTGTCGATATACACATTCATCGAACTGTAACCGCCTGCCCGCGGACGAAGCACATATACATTCGACAAATCGAGTTTATCCTTGAAATAACATAAAGGAATACTGATAGATACCCATTGCCCCGGCGTTAGGGCGACAGCGGCCACCTCTGACGGATTGTCGAGTTTTGCACCTGCATTGTCGTGCATAAAGAAAGTCATCGAGCAAGGCTTGTTATCCACCAGACTGCTTGCCAGATAAGCGCTGATGTGCAGGTATTCCATGTCGCTCAAATCCATCGTCGTGCTGGTTCTGTGTATTTTGAAAGGATAATCGTTCCAGCCGGTGAGTTTGATAGTGCTGTTTCCGGGAACAATTTCCACAAACTCGCGGTCCTGATTGGCATTTTGCCCGTAATTCATTTTAGCAATCTTGTAGTCGTCTTCCAGCGTATAATTTCCCGAAATATCCCAGATGCCCAGATTGTCCTGATAATCCGCTTCCTCAAACTGTTCGCAGAAGATGGACTTCACGTTGGCGGCCACTGCTGCGACGGCGGGTACGGTGACCGGCGGATCAAGTTCTTTTGGCACAGGAGGGCCGGGAGGCTGTACACCGCCGCCGGCGCCCGATTTGTAGGCGTAAATATTATCCACATACAGCTTTGTCCCGGCAGAGCCTTTTCCTCCGCGCCGCAGGCGGATAATATTGATATTCGACACATCGAAACCGGAGTTGAGAGCAACAAAACGTGACAGCGGCAGATCGAAACTGATCCATCGTCCGTGCAGGTTTGCCTCAGTGATATTCAGCCAGATATTGGCCGCTACATGATTACTTCCACTCCAGTTGAAAATCAGCCCGAAATCAAATTCGCCAATTCCCTGATCATTACCGGGCGAATAAATATCAACATGAATACTGTCCAGTCCCGCCAGATTAAGCGTTCCAAGCGCAATTTGCGCCTGATTATCGTTGTAAAGCGGGTCGAGTTTCAGCAGCGATTCGGCGGGTGAACTTTCTAAAGGATAGATGATTTCCTTCGTGCAGGCCGTTTTGCCTTCAGCCAGCCAGTCGGAATAGGTCAAATTAAACTGTCCACAAGAGTAAACATCGCTAAAAATACCCACAACGCTGTCGGGGTCGTGACGCGGCGTGGGTGCGGGAACAGTGGGTAACTCGGCCGTTAAATCAACAACTGCACCGACAGTTATTCTTACCGGGTCGATAAGCGTCATTGTCAGGCTGCCCGACTTCGTGGCGTCGTAGTCGGAAGTTGCCGTGACGGTCAGCGCCGTTGCAGACTCGTCGGCAGCTACCGTAAGCAAGCCGGCGGTAGAAATCGCAGTAACAGAACTGTTTGCACCGGCAAGCGACCACGTTACTGTTGCCGGCGGATTATTTGTGCCGGAAACAGTTGCTTTGTATTGAGCCGTTGAATTGCGTTGGACAGCCGTAGAGCCGGAAACCGCCACCGAGTTCACCACCGGCGTATGATCCACATATTCAGAGCTGTAAGCATAGATATTGTCCACATACAATTTTTGTCCGGGCGAACCCTGTGCACCACGCCGTAGCCGCAACACCAAAGCATATTCGCCGGCTGCGGTAAATTTACTTACGGGAACTTCGAGGCTAATCCACTGATCGTGCCGGTTTTGTTCGGTAATCCGGTACCACAGGTCAGCCTGTACCCACGAGGCATTTGTCCAGTGATTGGTTCCCATATAAAAAGAAAAATCAAATTCACCGATTCCAGTGTTTCCGGCAGGAGAAAAGATGTCGATGTGGATACTGTCCATTCCGGTCAGGAGCACTGCGCCGAGGCTAATCTGTGCTACATTGCTGTTGATGAGCGAGTCGAGAAACAGGAGGCGGTCGTTGGGATCAGCGTCAAAAGGAGTGATGATTTCCTTGCGCGGTTTGACAGTGCCGGCAGCCAGCCAGTCGTCGTAATCTGCAACAAACTGCCCGTTATTATTGTAATAGTCGCTGAAAATGCTTTTCACACTCGCCTGATTATGTCGGGGCGTTGGTGCAGGCGTTGCCGGCGGGTTGATAACGATGACTTTGCGGACGCCTGATTTCGTATTGTCATAAACCGAAGTGGCAGTAACCGTCAGGACTGCGGCTGTTTCGTCGGCAGCCACGGTGAGCAGTCCGCCGGACGAAAGCGTGGTTCCCGCTTTGGCAGCGCCCGTAAGCGTCCATGTTACCGTTTGTGGCGGATAATTTGCGCCGGTAACGCTTGCGCCGTACTGTGCCGTTGCGCCGCGTTTTACCGCACCCGCGCCGCTAATCGTTACCGCTTCCACCGACTGGGTATGATCGATATATTCCGACTGATAGGCATAAATATTATCAACATAAAGGACATTGCCCGGGGAGCCGGCTCCACCGCGCCGGATGACAACGTGCGTAACCTGATCGATCTGCATATTGCCGGTTGCGAATTTCGAAACGGCTACTTCGATCGGAATCCATTCTCCGTGCCGGTTGCCCGTTGTGATATTGAGCCAGATACCTGCATAAATCTCCGTACCGTTCGCCGAGATCAGCGCACATTCGAACTCGCCGATGCCAATGTCGTTGCCGGGCGAAAAAATGTCGATATGAAGCGTATCCTTTGTGCGCCAGTCCTGTGCATCGAAGGCAAAACGCGCTTCTTTGTTGCCGGAGCCGTTAAGAAGGTTTGAAATTTTCATCACCACGTCGGCAGGAGCGCCGGCAAAGGGCGTCTCGAAAGTGACTTGCGGAACGGCAGCTACGTATTGCATATTTCCAACCGCTGTGTAGTGATTGCTGAACAGAGCCGTTACCCTGTTCGCTGCGTGCGACGGCGCGGGCGCCGGAGCCGTTGGCTCCGC
>JAITAH010000394.1 GCA_031284225.1 Dysgonamonadaceae bacterium
TGATTTTGAAATCAACCTTGAGAATAAAGTTTTTATATTTCCGGACAGTAACAATATCTCCGCCATTATTCGATTCTCCGCCGCTGCTTTTCTGCACTTTCAGCAGTCCGTTTTCAATCGCCCAGCCGTTTTGCGGGAAAGCGCCGATTTTTGCGCCTCTCCAGCCGTCGGTGGTTTTACCGTCCCATAAGAGTTTCCAGCCGTTTCGAGCTTCTGTGGACGATATGCTGTTTGCGACAACATTTATTTCGGGAGCATCTGTAGCAGTCAGAAACTGTGCGACATTTGCCGTACATATACGTATATCTTTCCAGCTTACGGTTTTACCCTCTTTGTTCCTGTCGTTGCCGATGCTGTGTACCTGCAGAGCGATGAATCCTTCGGGAGTCATATCGTCCCAGAGGTTTGTGCAGGCGACGCCGTTAATCCATGTACGGATTGAGTTTCCCGAAGCCTCTATACTCGCTTTGTTCCACACGCCGTTTTTCATGGCGTTGATTGCGGCAGGATTAGCCGTCAGCGGATATAACCAGCCTCTCCGTTCCTCGTCATATACACTTCCCGACCACTGTCCGTCTATCTCAAACTGATATCCGTGTACTATGCCGTTCCTGTATCCTTTCAGGCTTTGACTGCGGAACTGAACTCCCGAATTAAGCCCTTCGTCGATTTTAAAATCAAATTCGAGGATAAAATCACCGTAATTTTTTTCAGTAACAAGAAAAGTGTTTGTAGTATTCACTTTCGAAATTCCGGTGATAACGCCGTCTTTTACTTTAAAATCCGCATTACCGTTGAGTTTTTTCCATCCTTTCAGGTTTTTGCCGTTGCATAAGGGCATCCATTCCTGTGCGGACAAAGAACCTGATAATAAAATAATAATAGTTAGCAATATATTTTTCATATCTGTAAAAATTTAATATTCATTTTATTTAAAAAAACACCCTTTTACCGGGAAGGATATTAAGGGTGTTCTTGTTTTTTTAATATTCATTTTAACCGCTAATAAATTATCGGGAAATAATTTTGTTTTTTAACGGTTTACAATTTATAATACTGTTCCCAGCCTTTGCGCGGCGGTAAACCTGTCAGCATTGCATTGGCAAACGCATTGTTTGTTATCTGTTTCAGCCGGCAGTCGAAATACAGAGGAGCATTCAGCCGCTGTGCAATCACTCCAAGAGAGAACACCTGACTTAAAGTACCGTGAATTTCGAAGGGCGAACGTGTTTTTTCCTTACCCATACATGCAAGCAGGTAATTGGCGAAATGGTTCGACGGGCTTTTCGGTACTTCCGGGAGTTTTATGTCTTTTGCTTTTTCTTCCGGAATTATTGAAAGCGTAGAACCGTGAGAACCGCCTTTAAAGGTCAAATCCTTGCCGTAGATAATCTTGCCCGGATTGATTGACGAGGCTTCTATTTCTCCCTGTCCGGATGCGGGAATACCTTCGGCTAATTCGGATTTTCCGTAACCTTTCGGGATGGGCGGCAGGTTGTTTATGCCGTCGTACCATGTCAGGTCTACAGGCGGCATTTCGCCTCTAGCCGGAAAACGGAACAGAATCGTGGATGAGGTCGGGAAGAAATAGTCGTTATGTCCTGTCAGTTTTGGACGCACCTCGTACGGCAGTCCCAGCTGCAAAAATTCGTGCGCCGTATCCATGATATGTGCACCCCAGTCGCCGAGAGCTCCCATACCGAAATCGTACCACGAACGCCAGTCGCCATAATGATATTTAGAGTTGTATTCATGATACGGAACAGCGCTCATCCATGTATCCCAGTCCAGAGTTTCGGGAATCGGCTCCTTGTCGGGCAGTTTGTAGATATTGATATCCCACTTGTGCCACCTTCTGTCGTTGTTCATGTGTGCGCTGATTGTGGTAACATCTTTTATGATACCGGCATCTACCCATGTTTTGAACTGGAAATAATTTGCCTCCGAATGTCCCTGATTCCCAACCTGAGTAACTACTTTCGGATGTTTTCGTGCCGCCTCCATCATCAATTCGGCTTCGAGGAAAGTCCGGGCCATGGGTTTTTCGACATACACATGTTTTCCTAACGAAATAGCTAACATACTGATAGGGAAATGCGCATGATCGGGAACGGCAATACATACCGCTTCGATTTCGTTACCCATTTTGTCGAACATCTGCCTGAAATCCTTAAATTGTTTGGCTTTGGGGAATTTAGCCAGTATGTTTTGAGTGTGTTTTGCACCCAAATCAACGTCGCACAGGGCAACGACATTGGCTAATCCGGTTTTGGCAAATTCGTCGATGATTTGTTCGCCACGGTCTCCGATACCGATACATGCAAGATTAACTTTGTTACCTGCACTTACATTACTGCTGCCGCCTGATGCGGCATTTGCGCGAAGCCCCGCCGCCAGTCCGGCAGAAGCGAGTGTCGCTGTTTTCAGGAAATTCCTTCTTGTTGTCATTACAGTTAAGCAATAAAACTATTATTAAATTAAATTTATTATCCAATATACGCCGCAAATATAGTTAAAAATTATTGAATGATGCATGTTTTTATTAAAATTTATTCAGGTTTTATTATTAAAGTAATTCTATTTACTTTATTATACGGTGATTATTGAATGTTTCCGCTTGTCCCGGAATTTGGAATGATTTGGTGTTTTTATTTCCGTTTGCTTCAAAATCCGGGACGATTTGACAGCTTTGTTTCCATTTGTATAGGATACCGGGGCGATTTGACAGTTTCGTTTCCGTTTATTTCGGATATCGGGGCGATTGGGCAGTTTTGTTTCCATTTGCCTCAGATCCCGGGGCGATTGGGCAGTTTCGTTTCCATTTGCCTCGGATACCGGGGCGATTTGGCAGTTTCGTTTCCATTTGCTTCGGATACGGGGGGCGATTTGGCAGTTTTGTTTCCATTTGCTTCGGAATCCGGGACGATTTTGAATGGTTTTGTTTTCGTTTGTCTTACAGAAAATATTGACGTTTTTATATTGAAAAATCTCGTCGAATTGTTGTCGCACATTTGCACATTTGCACATTAGTCAGTACATTTGCAAAAAGATTTTGCAATGAATTATGTTCA
>JAITAH010000348.1 GCA_031284225.1 Dysgonamonadaceae bacterium
GGGCTTACTTTTTCAAAAACAAATCCGAAATGCTTTTTATTGGCGTTTCGGACAGCTACTTTACGCTCTTTTTAAGTTTAGCGGACAGCAATAATGCTCTATCAATGGCAAGCGTAGAATCTTTAGGTAAATGAACTTCTTTTAGCAAATAATGGTCGTGTTTAGCTGCCGAAGTTAAATCGACAACCATCGGAACGCCTTTTAGGATGTTATCGAACAGCGAAATGGTGGTTGAATCCATCATATAAAGCAGTCTTTCCCAATCTTTTTGCTCTTTTGTGGGCTTCGGCTTGCATCCCTATCTCTACTTCCCGCAGGGAATCAAAGTGTTTAAGCACGGCAAAAAGCATTATTACAAGGCGCTTATAGCCGTCTAATTTCTTCACATAATCCTCGCTGCCGGGAGTATTTTTGCTTAATTGCGCAACGTGTTTGCCTTGTTATCAATTTTAATAACTGATTGAACACCGGCTGTCCGGTAAAATTTGTATTACTGAATTTATCTACTTGAACTGCAAAAGTTATCCACATTGCTTTCTGTACCGGAAAACCGGTTTAAAGTCTCCTAAAGAGTCATCGCTTCTCCCTTGTACCGAACGGTTTGTTCCTTTTCGCTTCCTACCCGCCGGATGCGGAAAGTCCGTTCTTTCAACATACCGGGAAATTTTCCCTGACGCTTACCGATGGTCAGCGCTTGCCGCGCATCGTCCCAACGGATTTCAATCACGGAATAAGCGCCTTTTTCGTAATTATAATTCTCTTTTTCATCTTCGTAGAGTGTAAAAACGGCATCTGCCCCCGGATAAATGCGCAATTCCAGCACGCTCCAATCTTTTTCTTCTGCATATTGAACTTCCGGTCCGAAGGGAATAATCGACCCGGCTTTTACATACACCGGCAAGTGATCGATCGAAATTTCCTGCCGAATCCACCGGCCTCCCTGCCGCTTTTCCTCTGTCCGGAAATCATACCAATCGACGCCCTGCGGCAGATAAACCGGACAAGTTTGCACTTGCGGCTGCGTAACAGGAACCACCAAAAAAGACCGGCCATACATATATTCCGTACCCATATTGTGCACGTTTTCGTCGTGCGGAAAATCCATCGACAACATGCGCATAATCGATCCGGCCGAGGAGGTTACTTCCCACGACAATGAATAATGATACGGCAACAGACTGTATCGCAACCGGATTGATCGTTCTATCGCATCATACGCCCAATCGCCTTTTTGTCCGAATTGCCAGATTTCGCGCGGCGTGTTGGTTCCGTGCGACCGCATCATGGGCGTGAAAGCGCCGAATTGAAACCACCGGACATACAGCTCCCGGTAATCATCGTTGGCGGAACGGGTGTTTCTTACAAAAAAACCGCCGATATCTGTATTCCAATAGGGAATTCCGCAGAGTGAAAAATTCAGTCCGGCCGGGATTTGATTCCGAAACGTTTGCCAATCTCCCTCAATATCGCCCGACCACGAGGTGGCGGCATACCGCTGCTGGCCGGCAAATGCCGAACGGGTTAAAATGAACACCCGCTTATCTTTACGGGTTTTCCGCTGATTCTCATAAACGCCTTTGACCGACATCAAGGGATACGCATTCCGGAACTGACGGAAACTTCCCAAAGCCGTCGGCTGATCCAGTTGAGCGGCCGTGATATTCGTATATTCCGGTTCGGTAGCATCCAGCCACCAGCCGTCGATGCCCTTGGAAAACAAATTTTTATTCATCAATTCCCAATAGATGCTCCGGGCTTGGGGATGAAAGGCGTCGTAATTCCTCACCGAATCGGCCTGTGGAAAGGATTCCATATCCAGCAACAGACCTTTGGACTTGAAAATGGCGTACGGCTCCGTCTTTGTCCCGAACGAAGGCCATACGGAAAGAATAACATGAGCGTTCAGGTCGTGAATGTCTTTCGTCATCCGGAACGGATCGGAAAAGGCGGGATTACCGAATGTAAGCGCATTCCAATACGCATTGTCGTTGCTCCAGTAGCGCCAATCCTGAATGATGCCGTCTAAGGGTATCTGCAATTTTCGGTACTTTTCGACGATTCCAACCAATTCTTGCTGACTGGTATATCGTTCTTTCGACTGCCAAAAACCCCACGCCCATAAGGGATAGAGCGGCGCCTGCCCCATCAAGTCGCGCATAGCGGCGATGGTTCCATCCATCGTTTGGCCGTAGAGAAAATAATAATCGATACAGTCGCCCGATTCGGACGAGAATGTAGTCCCATCCGGTCGATCGGTAAAAAGCGTGGCCGAGTAATTGTCCCAAAACAAACCGTATCCTTTGATCGACTGGAAAAAGGGAATGGCTATCTTCCTGTTTTCCTGCAACAACAGCAGGGAATCGCCCCGGCGATTCATCCGGCCGTCCTGTTGCTGACCCAATCCATAGATGGGTTCCTGTTCGTTCAGGAGAAAACTGCACTGCACCTTGGACGATTTTCCTCCGGACAGAACCGAGGAATGTTCTTTTTCCGACAATAGCGAACGTCCGTCCGCTCCGGCGAAAGAGATGCTTCCGGTAGATACGTTCAGATGCACGCTCAGGAATAAACTTTTCAATGAAAACAGGTTGCCTTTCTGTTCCACCGATACGGAAGTTCTTTCGGGTTGCTTGATGACCGAAAGACTTTCTTTCCGGACCGAAGCGCCGGCCGGCGATTTCACCACCCGAACCGTCCGGGGCGAATAAAACCGGATTTCGATATCCATCGAATCGACTCTTGCTTTCAGGCCGGCGTCCGTATATGCAACCTGCGCGTAAGAGGCGATACTCCATAGGCCAAACAGAAAAAAAACAATTTTTTTCATACCCTTTTTTACTCTATCTTTATCGTTTCACTCAACCGGATATCGGAAGACGATGCGCCCAGCATAATTTCAAATTCACCGGGTTCGACCACTCGCTTCATATCTTTATTAATCAACGAAAAATGTTCCGACGTTAGCGTCATCGTTACAGTTTTCGTTTCGCCTGCCTGAAGCCATACCCGCTCAAAACCTTTCAATTCTTTCACGGGTGTTTCTACGCTGCTTACCTTATCGTTGACATAGAGTTGCACCACTTCTGCGCCGTCCCGGCTACCGGTATTGGTTACATCCAGACTGACGGTAATGGCCAAATCCGGATGCCGTTTCCCATCGCCCTGTATTTTCAAACGACTGTATTCAAAGGTTGAATAGCTCAGTCCGTAGCCAAAAGGGAAAAGCGGTTCGGCTACGCCATCAATGTATCTCCGGTGGGCGGACGGTTTATGAGAATAATACATCGGCGAATGTCCTTGCGCTTTCGGGAAACTGACGGCCAATTTTCCGCAGGGATTGTAATGGCCGGAGAGGATGTCCATGATAGCCGTTCCTGTCGCCTCGCCCGGAAACCAGCCTTGCAGCAAGGCCGAGGATAATTGGTTGATTTCCGTTAAAATCAATGGCCGGCCGGAGAGGATCACCGTAATGACCGGTTTGCCCGAACGGACGGCGGCTTTTAGAATTTCCATATCCATCGAACGGGGATTCAAATCGTGTTTGTCGCGGCTTTCGCCCACTTCTTCCTGCGCTTCGCCCATCACCACAATCACCGCGTCCGAACGAGCAGCCGAACGGGTAATACCGGTATAGAAGGTCGATTGTTCGACTTGGGTTAAATGCCATTTCAGCCAGACGCCTGCATTTCCGCTAATCTTCGCATATTCCATCCGGAACGGTATTTTTTTCCCCGCTTCCAACCGGATCTGATTTCTTTCGCCTCTGTCTTGCCATTCTTCATTCCAGTGGTCGATAAAAAGCTGATGGTTGATATAAATTTTCCCGTAATTGGCTGCGCGGAAATCCATTTCATAGATTCCGGTTGTCGGAACGGTAAGATATCCCGACCAACGGATGGAAAAATATTCGGGATTGATTCCCGGCGCCGGACTCAGATTATGCCAATACGGATTCAAATTTGCATCTACCGTTGTATAAGCGGGCGGCCCCGCTAAATCTCGGTTATTGAAAAATTCCACTTTTAACCCGTTTTCGGAAGAATGTTCCTCCGGCGAAAGGAAAGAAGGCAATATCGCCGCCAACCGGTCGGAAACTTCGCTGTTGATATAATCAATTTCAACGGCTTGTCCACAGGTTTCTTTCAAAGCTTGATAAACGGAAACCGCTTGAGCGCCGGCCGGCGAATAGCCGCCGACATAGGTCGAATTAGCCAGATTTCCCGTCAACGTAAGCCGTTTTATGCGTTGGGGATCGGTTTTTTTCAGAGAGAACGGCAGTACTTCCTGTTCATTTTTCAATAGAACGATCGATTGCCGCGCTGCATCCAAAGCCAATGCGCGGTGTTCGGCAGAATGAAAGACCTGTTCAATCCGGGTTTCATCGGTATAAGGGTGATCAAACAATCCCAGCAAAAACTTCACGCGCAAGATTCCTTTCACGGCACGATCCAAATCGTTCGCAGACAAGCGGCCGTTTTTTACCGCGTTCACAATGATTCGTTGAAAATCATCGTGAGGGAAATCGTAAAACTGCATGTCCAAACCGGCAGAAATCGCATTCACGATGGCTTCTTCTTCATTGGCCGCCGTTTGATGCGTCGTGATTTGTTTTTTAATCGCGCCCAAGTCGGTTACGACAAACCCGTCGAATCCCCACTCGTCGCGAAGAATCGAAGTCAACAGCCAAGGGTTGGCAACGACCGGCACACCATCGACTTCGTGGTAAGCCGCCATCACACCCTTGGCATTCGCTTCCCGGACGGCTTTTTCAAAGACATACAATCCGGTGGAACGGGCTTCGCGTTCACCGATAGAAACCGGGCCTTCGTTGCTTCCGTTTTCCGGAGAACCGTGTAAGGCAAAATGCTTCGGTTCGGCCACAACCGCGTCGTTGTCCGATAAATTATTTCCCTGTAAGCCTTTGATCAGGTTTACAGCCATGCGGGAAGTGAGGTAAACATCTTCGCCAAAGGTTTCTTCTACCCGTCCCCAGCGAATTTCCCGAGCCAGATCGAGATTCGGGCCTAACACAAAGTGGATACCGTGCGCCCGGGCTTCCGTTGCAATTGCACGTCCGATACGGTAAATCAGCAAAGTGTCCCAAGTAGAAGCATTGCCCATAGGAATCGGAAAGGTGGTGGCGCCGGCGCCTTGATAGCCGTGCAAAGCCTCTTCGATGAACAAGAGCGGTATTCCCAAGCGGGAATTTTCAACCGCATGTTTTTGCAGTTGATTGGCCAAGGCCGCCGAGGAAGGATACAAGTCGTGAATCGCCCCAATATTCATGGAATCGATAAAGTACCGGACGCGATGGCCGGCCAATGTTTGGGCATCTTCCAGAATATCGTTGGCAGCCAACATATCCAATTGGGCGGCTTTTTCCGCCAGCGACATACGGGAGAGCAAATCATTGACCCGTTTTTCAACCGGTAACGAAGCGTCTTTATAGGCCGGTATCTGCTTACAACTAATGGCAAACAGGGGGATTAGTAATAGGATGAAAAAAAAATTCCGTGTTTTCATTGATTGCTCCTATAGATATTATTTTTTTATCAGCGTTGTTTGGTATTTTTTCGCGCCGGACCGGATGCTCAGCCGGTAAATGCCGGGGACGTAGCCGGACAGATTGAGCGTGTGATTAACGTCTTTCATTTCTTCTTTCAGAAGGCAACTGCCCCGGCTGTCGTAGAGGGTAAGAACCCCCGGCGAGGGTGCAAGGAGATGAAAAAGCCCGTCCGAAGGATTGGGATACAAGCTGATTTCGTCGTTGGGGATCGATGGTAGAGATGTGCCCCTTTTTTTGAATCTGAATTTATCAAAATTCAGATTACCGAGCGGATAAAAATTCAAGGTATGAACGCCTTGAGAAAGGGCGATACCCGGTACGGTTACGACAGCCATATTGGAAATCGCAGCGTAGGGCGCCGTATATTTCGTCGGATTCGGATTTTTAGACCAGTCCCAGTCGATGTAGAATTGGACTTCCAAGCTTTGACTGACTGCGGCAACCGTAAACTCAAGATCATAAACGCCCGTTTCTAAGATTTCGACGGTGTAATTGATGTATTCTTTCGACGAGGTACCGTTGATGTAATACATTTGGTCTCGTCGATTTTCCAAAATGACGATATCTTCGTTCTTTCTAAATACGCCGGTATTGATTCCCTGCCGGTTACTCCAGTAAGCAATTCCCTGTCCGCCGGAATTAAAATTTTCGGCCTCAATGCTTTCGTCGGACGTTCGCAGGATTCCTAAATACGGGCTTCCCATGTCTTTGGTTTGCACCACCGTTCGGATAGTTCCGTCGTCGTTGAAATCCAAGGGATCGACGCAGATACTCCGAAGCAAGCCCGTTCCGGATAAATCTGCCGTATGATAAAAAGCCCACCACTGCCCTTGGTACTCCACAACCGAACCATGACTGGTATCGCTGGTGGTAGATCGCAGGTAAACGCCTTTGTGCGACCAGGGACCTAAAGGCTGGGCGCTGGTAGCATACCTCAACTGATTGGCGCCCGAATGATTGTCGGCATACGTCAAGTAATAAATGCCGTTTCGTTTGAAGACCCAAGTCGCTTCATGAAAATCGTATAAACCGGTCATTGACTGGAGGGCGCCATCCAACTCAATGCCATTGTCTTTCAGTTTGGCGCCAAAGCAACGGTTGCCTCCGCCGTAGTAAAAATAGGCTTGGCCGTCGTCATCGACAAAAATGCAAGGGTCGATTTCTCCACTTTCGGGAAGGCCTTTCAGCGGTTCGGGCAAAACGGTAAAATCCGAAGCCGGCCGATCGCTGACGGCAATGCCGATTTTCCAGTTGGAGTTCCAGGGATCTTTATCGGGATGGGGAAAATAGAAATAGTATTTGCCGTTCAGATAGGCGCAATCCGGCGCCCACATAAACGTGGCGTTATTGGCCAAAGGCTGCCCCCAAGGCACCTCCTGGGCTTCCAGAATTTGACCGTGATCGATCCAGTGAATCATATCGTCGGTCGAATAGACATGGTATTTATCCATGAGGTCGCAACCGCGGGGGGGAGCAATATCGTGCGAAGGATAAACATAGAGCCGCCCGTCTTCCCAAACATGGGCGGAAGGATCTGCCGTATAAATGTCCCGGACGAAGGGGTTTCCCTGTCCGAAAACGACTTGCGTCAGAAACAATACAAATAAAACCGGATAGATTTTCATAAATGCAATGGATTTATTTTTCAAATAAATAAAAACACAAGTAGAGACGTTGCGCCCAACGCCTCTACCGGAAGTATTAACGGAAGTTTCGTTGCTGTTAACGGGAGCTCCGAAAATATTAGCCAATCATCGCAATGACAACAACTTATTATCAACGCCTTCCAATTATTGCGTTACAATCAATTTTTGAGCGTAGGTTTTTCCACCGATATCTACTTTCAAAATATAGATTCCGGGAGTAGCATGGATGTCGTAATATCCCTTACCAACTACGATTTGATTGAATACTTTTTCAACTTCCCGACCGGTAAGGTCAATCAGCGTGCCGGTAGCTTGCCCTCTCAGATTACTGAAATCGAGTCCCAAAATACCGTTGGAAACCGTGCCGATAATCCGGATGTTTTCTTTCAACAGCGAAACCTTCGGGCTTACGATGCCTGTTGTTCCAAAATCGGTATCGTCGAAATCCGCAACCGTCGAAGCCAGTGTGGGAGCGGCAGAGATGGAGCCGTCGGCGGCCGGCGTACGGGTTTGTTCAAACAAATCGGTGTTGAGATCGTAATCTGCCAGCAAGGCGGGGTCGCCCAATTTCGTTACCGTACTGCCGTTGGTGAGCAGATAATACGGCATATCGTACAATTTACTCCACTTGATTCCTTCGCTGAAATCAATGCCTGAGTTTTCCAGTAAAGAATAATCGGGCTGTGCATCTTCGTTGGCGATCCGATACATCCGGATATTGGATTTGGTGGGAATGTTTGGATTATCGACCGGCACAATGCCGCTGTCGTCGCCTTTAATCAAACCGATCAACGAGTTTTTAACCGTTATTTGGGTTGCTTTGTTCGATCCTCCGCTGATGTCAACGGCGCCTTCGTTGCTGGCGCAGGCATTTCGGGCAAAGACCGAATTAAAGATTTTCAGTTTCATATTTCCGCCATCAATGTCGAATCCCGCGCCATTGCCTGCATTGGAGCCGATATTTTCCACAAACAAACTGTTGACAAAGGTATAGGTAGCGTCGCCGCCAATCCACATGGGAGGTTTGTTCGTCATACTTTGATTTTTGGCTATGGTAGAGTTAATGAACGTTACCGTTGTATTGACGTCGCCCCATCCACGGATCAGACCGGCATGGCTCCACGATTTGTTATCGACAATGCCACAGGATTCAAAGGTGGTAGCGCCACCGGTGATAAAGGCAAGTCCGCCTTCGTATTCGCCTTCGCCGATAATTCCATTTTCATCCCAGTCTCCTCCTTTATTACTGCTGAGGACGGTGTAGTATAACCGGCGTGTACCGGCGCCGAACAAGCACAGCGCTCCTCCCCTGCCGCCAATGGCTTGATTGGCGGATATATTACAGTATTCATGGGTAATGTGTGCATCGCCGTCGGTAAACAAATAACCGCCGCGGCTTTCGCCGGCACCACCGGCTGCCAAGTTATTCGTAGCTTCACATTTTTTGAAGGTTACTACCGGACCAGCCGGTGCATCAGCATTTTTCACAATAAAAAAGGCTCCTCCGCGTCTGGCCTGGTTGCTATCGAAATAACACAACACAAAATCGACAACGCCGCTAAAGATTCTGGCGGCACCGCCATCGCCGTCGGCTTCGGTTTGGCGAGCGTCGCCATTCATAAAGCCCAAATTATCAAACACCAGTTTGGCGCCGTCAATCGGCTCCGGTTCAAGGTCGAACAAACGGGTTTTGCCTTCTCCGTCAAAGCCGGCATTATCCACCCCTGCCTTAATGGTTACATTTTTTGCAATGTGTACCGGGGCATTCAGGGTTACCCAACCGTCGATAAAAATCACATCTCCTGTTTCTGCCTGTTCCAATGCGGCAGTCAGTTCCACATCCGTTGCGCCATTGGCTACACGGAAATCAGTCGC
>JAITAH010000413.1 GCA_031284225.1 Dysgonamonadaceae bacterium
TTCACACCCTGTCTATAACTTTACCCGTTGTTTCTCATTCAATTACTGTTGTAGATAATGTTGGGAACACCGTTTCTTACCGGATTAAGGTTGATGCTATTTAGTTAAACTTTATTAAATTCCCTTCAACCTTCTTACTGTGTATTGCAAAGTACCGATTTAAACATACCTTTGTAACCGTTTAGAAGAATGAACGTCTAAATGCAAAAAGCACAAATAAATCGTTGTAAACAGAAATCTTATTATACAAAAGGATGATAAAACTGGAACATATCAATAAAACGTATCACAGCGGCGCCCCTCTTCATGTGTTGAAAGGAATTGACCTGAACATAGACAAAGGCGAAATGATTTCCATTATGGGAGCTTCGGGTTCCGGTAAATCGACGCTGCTTAATATTTTAGGTATTCTGGATACCTACGATACGGGCAATTATTATCTGAACAATGTTTTAATCAAAGACTTGAGCGAAACGAAAGCGGCCTCGCTCCGCAATACGATGATTGGGTTTGTTTTTCAGTCGTTTAACCTGATTGGGTTTAAAAATGCGATGGAAAATGTAGCATTGCCTTTGTATTATCAGGGCATCGGCCGCAAAAAGCGCAACCGCATTGCTATGGAATATCTGGATAAAATGGGCTTGAAAGAATGGAGTCATCATTTACCTAATGAATTGTCGGGTGGCCAGAAACAGCGGGTGGCCATTGCCCGCGCATTGATTGCCAAACCACAGGTGATTCTGGCCGATGAGCCAACCGGCGCTCTGGACAGCAAAACGTCGGAAGAAGTAATTCAGATTCTTCGCGAAGTAAATCAGGAAGGGATGACGATGATTATCGTTACTCACGAACACAGCGTGGCGGAAGCGACCGACAAGATTATCCATCTGAAAGACGGCGTGATTGAAAATATATCAACAACAGTTGCATGAATATATTGGATATAGAAAACTGGGCTGAAATTTTCAGCACTATCAAAAAAAATAAACTGCGGACGTTCCTTACGGGATTTTCCATTTCCTGGGGGATATTTATGTTCTGCATTCTCCTCTCGGCGGGAAACGGATTGCGGAACGGGATGCTTTCCAATTTTGAAGGACGAGCTATTAACCGGATTAATTTTTGGGGCAACCGTACTTCCATCCCCTATCGCGGGTTTCCCGACAACCGTTCCATTTCTTTGGACGAGAAGGACGTAAATCTGATTCGCTCGCAAGTGCCGGAAGCCGGCGAAATTACGCCCAGAACGTATAACAGCGCTCAGGTAAGCTATGGCATTTTGAGTACAAATTGCCAATTCTCAGGTGTAAATCCGGAATTTAAGTATATCAACCACATCAAAATACTGGATAACCAGGGGCGTTTTCTCAACGATATTGATATGAAAGAATTCCGGAAAGTGGCGGTCATCAACGAACAGATGCGCACTTCGCTGTTCAAAGGCGAGAATCCGGTGGGGAAGATGTTTCTTGCCGGCGGACTGAGCTATACCGTTATCGGCGTATATGACGAGGAATCGTGGGGAAGCCAAAGTTCTGCGTATATCCCGCTTACCACCGCTCAACTGCTTTATAACAAAGGTTGGGGATATAATAACATTATATTGACGCTAAACAATCTGCACACGGAAGAAGAAAATACGGCTTTCGACAAACGATTCCGCACTCAATTGGCCGACCTGCATGTTTTCGACCCGGAAGATAACCGGGCAATCGGAATGTGGAATGCTTTACAAAATTACCTGCAATTTGTCGGCATGCTCAACGGCATATCCGCTTTTATCTGGATCATTGGTATTGGCACATTGATTGCCGGCATTATCGGCGTCAGTAATATCATGCTGATCACGGTGCGGGAACGGACGCGCGAAATCGGTATCCGCAAAGCCTTGGGAGCGCAACCTTCGTCCATTTTGGGCAGTATCTTGCTGGAATCCATCTTTATCACCTCCATTTTCGGCTATATCGGCATGTTTCTTGGCGTCGGACTGGGCGAATTAGTTAATACAATTCTGCAATCGCCCGGCATACCGGAAGAAACGGCGTCGATATTCCGAAATCCGACCATTGAAGTGCCCGTAGCTGTTGGCGCAATGATAGTATTAATTGTCTCCGGTTTGATTGCCGGTTATTTCCCGGCATGGAAAGCAGTGAAAATTCCGCCGGTAGAAGCAATGAAAGCAGAATGAATATATTTGATTTGGACAGATGGGAAGAAATCTGGGTTACCATTGCCCGGAACAAAGTAAGAAGTTTACTTACAGGCTTCGGCGTGTTTTGGGGCATATTCATGTTAGTCATCATGATGGGCGCCGGCACCGGCCTGCAGCGGGGAATGATGCAGGGACTGGAAGGTTTCGCCACCAACTCCTGCATTGTCGGGTCAGCAACGACCAGCGAACCCTATAAGGGTTTTAAAAAGGGGCGATACTGGGATATACACAACCGCGATTTGGAAATCTTAACCCATTCGATTCCGGATATCGACGTTTTATCGCCCTTGCTGTTTGATCAAAGCACAAGCGCCGGAGATAATGTGGTTTACGGCGAAAATTCCGGTTCTTACGGCGTGCGCGGCGTTCATGCCAATTACAAGTATATCGAAACTCCGAACATCACGCAGGGACGTTTTATCAACGAAACGGATATTGCCCAAAAACGAAAAGTCTGCGTTATCGGATCGGAAGTTTATACAACCTTGTTTCCCAAAAAGAATAATCCGATTGAGAAATACATCCGGGTAAACGGGATTTATTATCAGGTGGTAGGCATAGCCTCCGGCATGTCCAACATCAGTATCGGCGTGCGAACTTCCCAATCGGTAAACATTCCTTTTACTACGATGCAGCAGATACAAAACCGGGGAGACGTTATTCACATATTGGCAGCTACCGCCCGGCCGCAGGTATCGGCCAAAGAAGTGGAAGAAGAAATAGAAACCGTACTGAAAGCCAATAACGATATTTCCCCGACCGACAAGCAAGCCGTATGGGGATTCAATCTGGAAGAACAGTTTAATATGTTTAACGCCGTGTTTCTGGGAATCGCTATTCTGATCTGGATTGTCGGTTCGGGCACATTGATAGCGGGAATTGTCGGTGTCAGCAACATTATGCTGGTTACGGTGAAAGAACGCACCAAAGAAATAGGCGTTCGTCGAGCGCTGGGCGCCAAACCGCTTGCCATCATCTCGCAAATCATGTCGGAAAGCCTGATTTTGACGGCAATGGCCGGTATGTTAGGCCTGACGACAGGCGTTTTGACCTTATATCTGGCCGATATTTATTGGTTGCAAAAAGCGGAAAACGTGTTTTTGACCGATCCGGTCGTTTCGTTCGGAACAGCGATCTCATCTACTGTTATCTTGTTGATATGCGGATTGATAGCAGGAGCTATTCCAACGATGCGCGCCTTGCAAATAAAAGCCATCGACGCTATACGGGAAGAATAAAAATAAGAATAAGAATAAAAATAAATATACAATAATGAAAAAAGTCGGTAGAATTATTTGGATTGTAATCATCAGCGCCATTGTATTATTAACTTTCGCATTCCTTTGGAACAAATCGCGTCCCGAAGTGAAAATGTACGACATTGTATCCCCCGCGACGGGATTGATCGAAAACAAGACCATCGCCACGGGCAAAGTCGAACCCCGCGACGAAATCCTTATCAAGCCCCAAATATCGGGTATTGTTTCCGATGTATTGAAAGAAGCCGGGCAAATGATCAAAGTAGGCGACGTCATCGCCACGGTAAAAGTCATTCCCGAAATGGGACAATTAAATTCGACCGAAAGCCGTTTGCGGGTGGCCGAAATCAATCTGAAACAGGTGGAATCGGAATACGCTCGGCAATCGCAATTATTCAAGAACAACGTGATTTCCAAAGAGGAATTCGACACGGCGGAAGCCGCTTACAAAAAAGCCCAGGAAGAAAAAGCCAACGCGGAAGACGCTTTGGATATTGTTCGCGAAGGCGTTTCCAAAAAATACGCGCAACTGAGCAATACGCAAATCCGATCAACCATTTCCGGGATGATTTTGGACGTTCCGATCAAAAAAGGCAATTCGGTTATTCAAGCCAATACGTTTAACGATGGAACCACCATTGCATCCGTCGCCAATATGAACGACCTGATTTTCCGCGGAAATATCGACGAAACGGAAGTCGGTAAAATCAAAGAAGGCATGCCGCTGATATTGACCATCGGGGCTATTAGCGACGAAAAGTTCGACGCGCGACTCGAATATATTTCCCCGAAAGGAACGGAACAAAACGGCGCCGTCCTGTTTGAAATTAAAGCGGCGGTTCAATCAACCGATTCGTCCTTTATCCGCGCCGGTTACAGCGCCAACGCCGAAATTGTGCTGTCCCGCGCAAACGATGTGTTGACAATTCCCGAAGGCGTTGTCGAATATAACAACGATTCGGCTTTTGTGCAAATTCTGATCAAAGACGCTAAACCCCAAGTATTCGAAAAACGGCATATCGAAACCGGCCTGTCGGACGGCGTCAATATCGAAATCAAAAAGGGAATTACCGCCGACGATAAGTTACGGGGCAATCCGATTGATAAAAAAGCAAAGAAAGAGGAAGATAAAACAAATTAATCATGAATAAGAAAAGACTTATTTTTATAGCCGCATTGTGCTTCTGTTTTTCGGCCGGTCGCGCTCAAAGGCTTTGGACATTGGAAGACTGTATCGAACACGCCATTGCGCATAATATAACGATCAAACAAATAGAGATTCAACAGGAAACGGCCGAAATTAATTTGAACACTTCGCAAATGAGCCGTTTGCCGGATTTAAATGCCAGCGTCGGCCAAAACTGGAGTTTCGGTTTCTCGTCCAGTCGAACCGGATTAAATGCTACGCAAAACCAGTCCAGCAGCAGTTTCTCGATAGGAAGTTCCGTCCCGGTTTTTACCGGCTTCCGGATCCCTAACGAAATCGCCCGGAACAAACTGGAATTGCAGGCGGCAACGGAAAGTCTGGAAAAGGCTAAGGAAGATTTATCTTTAAACATTGCATCGTTGTTCCTTCAAGTCCTGTTCAAGAAAGAACTGCTGAATGTAGCTCAGGAACAGTTGAATCTAAGCCGAACACAGGTCGAAAAAACAAAATCGCTGGTCGAAGCGGGCAAAGCGCCTCAATCGCAATTATACGATATGGAAGCGCAAACGGCGAATGACGAAGTTTCCATCATCGAAGCCAAAAACAACGTGGCGTTAGCTTTATTGGATTTAGCCCAAAGTTTGGAATTGGAGCACGAAACGTCTTTCGATATTCAAGCGCCGGAAGTAAAGAATGTGATAGAGGAATATATGAGCAGCGTGCAACCGCCGCAAATAATTTTCGATAATGCGCAACGCATCAAACCGGTTATTAAGGAAAAGCAATACCGGATAGAAAGCGCCGAACGGTCGCTGGGTATTGCTCAATCGGGCTACTTGCCTACGCTGAATTTGAGTCTGGGATACAATACCGGTTATTATTTTATTTATAATCAGGACGATTATCTCGATCCGGCAACCGGCGCAATGCGATCTCCCAATTCGCCGTTTTCCACACAATTCAAAGAAAACGGCAGGGAATATATCGGTTTGAGTTTGAGCATTCCTGTTTTCAATCGTTTTTCGGTAAGAAATCAAGTACGAAGTGCTAAAATCAATATTAACAATCAACAATTGGAATTAGACAATACCCGAAAAGCTTTGTACAAGGAAATACAAACCGCTTATCTGAATGCTACGGCCGCTCAGGAAAAATACCGCGCTTCCGACAAAGCCGTTAAGGCGGCTTCGGAATCCTTTAAATATGCTCAGGAACGCTATGAAGTAGGTAAATCGTCGGTTTTTGAATTTAACGAAGCAAAGACCAAATGGATGCAAAGCCAGTCGGAACAAATTCAAGCCAAGTACGATTACATTTTTCGGACAAAAATTCTGGATTTCTACAATGGGACTCCGCTCGAATTATAAATCTATTTCCCCGTCGAACACTTTCACCGCCGGCCCGGTCATGAATACATGATTGTTGCCGGCGTTCCATTCCAATTCCAAATCGCCGCCCAACAGCGAGATAGTGGCTTTTCGTTCCAGGCGGCGGTTGAGAACGGCCGCTACGAGCGTTGCGCAAGCGCCCGTTCCGCAAGCTTGCGTTTCGCCGCTGCCCCGCTCCCACACGCGCATGTTGGCATGGGTGGGCGATAGAATTTCGACAAATTCCACATTCGTTTTTTCGGGAAACATCGGATGGTTTTCAATCCGTTTGCCCAGGTTTTCGATCGAATACGACTGCAAATCGTTAAAAACGGATAAGGCTTTGCGGTTTTCCTCATCCAAAAAAATCACGACATGCGGATTTCCCATAGAAACCGCCGTGACGGTCGGCTTTTCCGGCCCAATATCCACTCGTTGATTGATTAATTGTTCGTCCGGCCAATTCGCCGGAATATTCCGGGTCGAAAGAATGGGTTCCCCCATATCCACTTTTACCTTTTCCACCCGACCGTTTACGGGAAACAGTTGCAGAACTTTGACTCCCGCTTTCGTTTCCAGCGTAATGGTTTGCTTATCCGTATAACCGTTGTCGTAAACATATTTGCCCACGCAGCGCGAAGCATTGCCGCACATTTGCGCTTCGGAGCCGTCGGCGTTAAACATCCGCATCCGGAAATCGCAGGTTTCGGACGGCAGAATAAGCGTCAAACCATCCGAACCGATTCCTTTGTGCCGGTCGCTCAACCGGATAGCCAGCGCTTCCGGATTTTCTATTTTTTCGCGGAAACCGTCGATATAGACGTAATCATTTCCGGCGCCGTGCATTTTTGTAAATTTCATTGATTCAAATTTTCGTCAAAGGTAGTATTATATTTTGAGATTATAATTAAGAATAGATGAAGGATAAAAACGGCACAAGATCGACATGGCAAAGATTTGAAAGAGAAGCGATTTTCATAACGGGATCATCGGCTTGGGAGTAATTTTCTCGGAACTCGGAGAAAAAGGCATCGACCTTGGCCTTTTTTTCTCCAAAGTCGATATTCGTCCAACAGGTTTATTGTTTACTTTAGTTCATATACTGTGATACAGTTACCCTTTATCCGTCAATATTTTTTTCAACAAAGCATTTTTTCCTGTTCTGCTTTTAATAAGCGCTTTATCATTTCTATCAGTTATTTGTATATAGCTATCGACATTGTTATTAGTTTTACCGACGAGAAACAGAATTACAGGCAAGGGCGTTTTTTAGAGAATGTATTGTGCTATTAATTATTTAAATTATTTTTGTCATGAAAAAATTAGATTTTGGATAAATGGAAAACATTCAGGGAGGCGCAATCCGCTACTGTGTTGTCGGAAAATGGGTAAGCGGACGCGGAGTTGTGGCCTTGGCAGAAGAAAACGATTTTTTAAGTAAATCCAATCTGCTTTTTTGCTTTAATTACGGTATTTAAAAATACAGGCCAATGAAAACGATTGTTAAAATGCAACTAAAATGGATGCAAAGTAAATATGGCGTTTATTTGTATTTTATTCCGCTATATCAATTAGGAAAAAATATTTTTTATTTTTCAGGATTTTTTGCAGGAAGCGTAATGGCTTGGCAGTTCGTAGAGCAAGGTTATTTGACACAATCTGTTTACGAACAACTGGTTTTTATTGCTTGTTTTTTGGGTATTTTGCTTTTCAAAAAAGAACGGCAATATGCGCTGGTTCCATATATTACGAAATTAACCGTTTCCAAGATTAGAAATTATATAGTCGTAAGAGAGTTGTTTTCTGCGTCCAATTTTATCTTTTTTCCATTCGTTGCTTCTGTTCTGATGTTGTCCCATACAATCGAAAACTCCACTTTATCATACGTTTACTTATTTATCGTTTTATGGTTAACGGGAGTAGGTTTGAATCTATCGACAAGAATAATTAAATATTTCTGTATCAAATACAAATTATGTTTTATTACGACCTTGAGCATTGCGCTGGCATACAGCGTCATTCTTGCGCTGTTTTATCGAACCGCGACTGTTTTTTCATATTCAAATTTCATTGATAGCGATTATTATATCCCCGTACTACTGTCAGGAATCGCGCTTTTGATTCCGGGCTACTTTTATGTGATTAAACAGGAACTGTATCAAGTATATGATGGAAATCATTGGAGTCGCGAAACGGTTCGCAACTTTCATTCAAAACCGGTAGTATCGAATGTTTTTAGCCAAATACTGTTATTGAAATATCTACGCTGTAAATCGTTCAAGAAATTTTTAGTTCAAATGCTTATTTATGCAATGGCAGGGATTCTATTCTTTATTGTTTTTGACTTGAAAATTATAGGATTAGGGATGTTGTTGGGTATTTACGCCTTTAATATGCTTCCGTTTACAATCTATTTAAGTTCAAATTATTTCGACGGATTATATGCGAAGCCCGTTTCAATTAAGTCGCTCTTATTAAGCGCTTTTTATATACATATTATTATAACGACTATTCTGTTTCTCATTCTATTGATTTTCGTAACGATGTATGACAAATCCCTCTTATTGACTTTAATAGCATTGTATTTCTATACATCCGGTCCGGTGGCGGCGCTATTGTTGTCGAATATTTTATTTGCGCAACC
>JAITAH010000111.1 GCA_031284225.1 Dysgonamonadaceae bacterium
AGGCACCAAAAAAAATTTCCTCAAAAACCTCAACTGGATAGACGCTTTTCCTAATCCTCAAGAGTATTTCGGAGAAGTATTTACATCCATAAGAAGTCTTTTGCCGGAAACGCAAAACGCTGAAATACAAAAAACCGAAATATCCAAAAAAGAAACTCTTCGCAAAAAGAAAGTCATTTACAGAAAAAATAAAGTTCCTGTAAATAGTAAAAAAACATTTATCATTGCGGGTATTGCAGCAGGCCTGATTATTTTGGGCGGTTTGGCTATCAGATTAGGGTCGAAAGAGAATACCGGCGAGCCTGTGGTCGTTCCACCGGTGAATGAAGTGGTTCAAGATACTGTTTTGAAGCCGGTTGAAAATAAAAAAGATAGTGTTGTGTTAGAGAAAAAGGTAGGGAAACCAACATCGGAAAATGAGTCGAATCTATCCGAATCGACGCCGGCGGGAAAAATAGAACGTAAATCCATCACATTTACAGAAAAAGAAACGCTGATTTCCATCGCCGGTGAAAAAATTGAAGCCGAAGTCGGTTATTCCTTTGAAGGCGAATTTGAAGACGGGAAAGTCGTCAGCGGAAAGCTCTATGATGCAGATAAAAACATAAAGAAAATTATTTTCCCTAAACGGAATTTTTGATGAAGAAGCGGATTATTTATATACTGTTCGGTATCGTTTGTGCGACTTCCATCGTGCAAGCGCAATCGTATTCTTTCCACAAATTGGCGGAATTGGGCGAATTGTTTCCCGCGGCCTGCCTGCCGGTGGCCGACAGCATTTTTTTCTGTCCACAAATTACGAAAGAAAAATCGTACATTGTTCAATACAATTCCAAAGGGGAAATGGAACACCTCGGCGTTTCGTTGTTCAGCGCGGAAACCAAGGCAATGATTAACCGTCCGGTTTGCAATTTTATTGAACGGGTGATGCTGGAATTGGTTTTGCAAAAATCGTCCGCCGACGTCAAAACCCGGTTGCGCGAATACAAAATCGGTTTGACGAAAAACGGCTTTGAATACGGTAAAAGTTCGTTTACATCCCTGAGCCGGCTGTTGGATGAAATTCAAAATCCTGCACGCTTCGGAATACGGAAAGATTCGCTTTACACAGCCCTGTGGGAGTTTGGCGACGGCAACCGGCTGGTTTTGTCATTTCCCGCTACGCGCGAATTGATTTTTGGAACGGACAAAAAAGAATCGGACGAAAGCGCCGGCGAATGGCTGGCTACCGGCGAATGTGCCGAGACGCCTCCGGAATCCGGCGACATCGACGCCAGCCGTTTGCAGCGAATAGAAGGAACGGATTTGTACAAGCGAAAAGGTGAAACATTCCTGATTAACCAAATCAATTCCGATACATATTATCAACGGTCGGACAATCGCTTTCAACCGGTTTATCATATCGGTTATCCCGAAGAATCATTGGCAAATTTGTTCATTACAAAAGCAATAAAATCCACGCTGCATTTGCAGATTACGCACCGGATGTATGGCGGATTTACGCCGGAATTTACGATTCCGATCAAACGATTGCTCTGTTTGATAAAAGAGGATTTTGAAACGTATTGCGTGTTGCACCGGTCGAATACAGACGGCGTCAAAATATCGGTGATATTGCACAACCGGAATTACAATTACGTCCATTTGTTGCGGATAACAACCGATGCAGAGCAACTGTTCCGTGAAAATGGAATTTTGAAGGCGGATTTATACACCAATATTCCGCAGCACAATCTCAAAAGTTTATTCTAAAATTGAAATACAAATGAATATTAAATCGAAAAGTCTGCTTTGTTTAATGCTCCTGCTTTTGTTCAGCGCTCAAACGCTTTGGGCGCAATTGGAGGTGTGCAATTTAGTTGTTATCGATGGCGTTCGGGACGTAACCGTCAAGCAAGCCATTGAAAAAAATGTGTCGGAGTTTCTTACTGCCTGTAACACATCGGTTATCAAAGGGAAAGCTCCGAATTTGAATAGAAATTCGATGGTCGGCGAAGCCCGGAAAAGATTCCTGGCCATTTGGGAAACCAGCTCCATCGGTTGCTCCGTAGCCACATTGGAACGAAAATGCTTGATGCGCGGGGCGGGCGGTTATCAAATCCGCGAGATTCCGGTAACCATGTACGAAGCGCCCGCCGACGAACAGAATCAGGAAATTGTCATCAATCTCACGGTTGACGGACGGATTGACGATATTTTTATTCCGGTTACTCAATACACCGATTTATTGAATGCCCATTGGGAAGAAGAAGATATCGACCGTCGCATCATTGTGCTGGATTTTGTGGAAAATTTCCGGACGGCTTACAATCGAAAAGACCTCCGATTTATAGAAACGATTTTCAGCAACAATGCCGTAATCATAACCGGCAGGGAAATCAGGCAATTGCCCAATTCGGACAGAGCTTTACGCACGTTGACCTCGACCGCTCAATTTGAATATCAGGTAAAAACAAAAGGGGAATATATGACATCGCTGAAAAATGTTTTTAAAAACAATAAATACATTAATGTCAGCTTTGACGATATTGTGGTGGTACGCCATCCCAATCCCAAATATCCGGTTTACGGCGTAACGCTTAAACAGGATTGGCGCTCGTCCAACTATTCGGATACAGGGTATGTATTCCTGTTGATTGATTTTGAAAATCCGAAACTTCCTGTGATTACGGTGCGCACTTGGCAGCCGGACAAATTCGACGGACGGGATTTACGAAGAGACGAAGTGTTTCAGTTAGGCGATTTTATTAAATAAACACAATAATATAAGAATGATGAGAACAACTATTTTATTTGTATTGCTTTTTTCTACGCTGTACGTGTCTGCCCAGCGGCCCTTGGAATACAAAGACGTATCGAAAGCAGACGAAAACTATCCCACGGGAAAAAACGCGATTGCCCGTGTTACCCTTTCGGTAAAGGAAAATCTTCAGCCCACTTTCAAATGCTGGGATCAATTAGTGAATCCGGTTGAGATAGAAACCGTAGCAGATAAAGTATATTACCATCTGCATTTCAGTGTGGCACAGCCGAATGCAAGGATTACTCTGGAAGTAACTGTCAACGGAATTAGTCCGTGCAATATACCCTTGACGCTGAACATCAACCGCTGGTACCGCTACGATATCTTCGACCCGGACGCCACCATTGTCGATTGCTACAATCAATTGATGCGGGAAGGTACCAATTTGTTCACCAATGCGCTGTACGACGAAGCCCGTGAAAAATACGAAGCCGTCAAAAACTGTTCAAAAATAGAAAACTTAGATAAAGTCAACGCGCAAATTATCCTAATCGACTCTATCCAGCAGTGGCGCGACATGGCCGACGCCTCTTTCGCCGTTGCGGATTATCCCGGCTGCATTGCTGCCTGCCAGAGAATTCTTGCCAAAAATCCGAAAGACGAATACAACCGCAACCGCCTGACGGAATCGCGGCTGCAGCAAAGGGAAGATTGTGCAGCCATGTTCCGGATTGCACAAAGCTATTTTGAAAATAAAGATTATAAAAACGCCCAACCGCTATACGAAAAAGTAATCGACCGCTCGTGCACCGAAGCTACACAGGCTTTTGCCCGGCTGGAAATGATACGAAATACGAAACAACTTCCGCATGTCCTGACTTACGAATACGAGAAAGACGTTCCGGTAGGCTTTTCGACGGGAAACTACAAACAGAATAAAACATCCGGTTATTTCACTCTGCGCTTCAATCCCGATGTGTTTGAAATGGCGCGTACCGGCGATAAAGAACAGCTAACGCCCGAACTGAATCTCTCTTTTGGCTGGACAATAAAAATAGTAAAACCGGTATGGATCTTTTTCGGCCCCGGATACACAGGCAAAGGTCGATATGTTCCGGAAGAATCGACCGGCGAGGAAGAAGGCGAAGAAGAATTCAGTTTGCAAATTAAACATGCCGTTTCGCCCGAAGTCGGGTTAGTAGCTAAGTTCAATCTGAGCGCTAAAGTCGGATTGGCATTGCGATATACGTTCCAGTACCGATATGCTTTAGAAAAAGCATCGGAAGAATATATGGGTCCCATAAGGCATATTTTGGGGATTGGATTCTGCTTTTGAGAAATGATGGGAACACTGTATGCGGTAAATTCAATTAGTAAATGCAACTTTATACTAAAAAAGAATTGAAAATAAATAAACAATGAGATACTAATGATGTATTGTTAAAACGAGAATAAATCAAAGATTTATTCTCGTTTTAACAATATAGATTGTCACTAAAATACTCTTAGACCAAAGAAAACAATAGTTGCATTCAATAATTGAATCTGCGGTTTATTATTATTTGATATGATTTTATATCACGGTTAGGATAAAAAAACAGGAATAAACAAGCAAATGCAGACGGAAACGCAGATCTGAAAATAAAAACCATCTATAAATCAGATGTTTATAGATGGCTATTGTCGGGGTGAGACGATTCGAACGTCCGACCACACGCCCCCCAGACGCGTACTCTAACCGGGCTGAGCTACACCCCGAAACTTTTGCAACTGCAAAGGTAATGTTTCTTTTTCGAAAAAACAAAATGAAAATTTGTCATACTTATTGTTAATATGATTTAACTTGCTCTATATACGGTTAAATTTGTTAAAATTAACATATAAAAAATCACTTTTAGTACGTTATTTGTATAGAGATTTGAAACGAAAAATTGTCAGACTATTATTACTAATATAAAATTAACGATATGAAAATGAATAGGAATTTATTGCTTGGATTCATTCTAGTAAGTCTTTTAAGCGCAGGAGTTGCAGTTGGAACTTATTCTTATCTTTGCAAAAATGATAAGGTATCTGTTTCAGGCGAATTTCGACAGACTGGTTTTTATCCCGTAGGTTATAACTCCGTAGCGGCTGAAAATACGGACTTTACTTTAGCCGCCGAACAAAGTGTAAATGCAGTCGTACATATCAAATCGGTGGTTAAGCCTACTCAAAGAGAAAATAATAGAGGATATATTAGTCCTTTTGTCGATCCTTATGAATTCTTTTTTGGCGGTCAAGGCCCTTTTAATAGCCCTCAAGTTCAAAAACGACCGCGCGTAGGATTTGGTTCGGGAGTTATTATTTCTACGGATGGTTATATCGTAACCAATAATCATGTGATTGAGGGCGCAGACGAAATTGAACTCACGACGAACGACGACCAAACCTATACTGCTAAATTGATTGGAGGAGATGAATCCACCGACATTGCTCTATTGAAAATCGAAGGAAAAAATCTTCCGGTTATTCCTTTCGGCGATTCGGATGCATTAAAAATAGGTGAATGGGTATTGGCCATAGGCAATCCTTTCAATCTGACATCCACCGTTACAGCAGGTATCGTAAGCGCTAAAGGTCGTGGAAGCATATTCCCTTCCTATGGCGACCAACTCGGCAACGTTCGTCCACAAGATAAAGTAGAATCTTTTATTCAAACAGACGCTGCGGTAAATCCCGGAAATAGCGGCGGCGCATTGGTAAATACCAAAGGAGAATTAGTGGGTATTAACACCGCCATTTATTCGGAAACAGGAAATTTCGTAGGATATTCATTTGCAGTTCCCATCAGCATCGTTAAAAAAGTGATTTCCGATATTAAACAATACGGAGTGGTACAAAGAGCTTTGTTAGGCGTAGTCGTTGGAGAATTATCTTATTTGAAAAGTGAAGATCCGGATACATACAACAAACTGAAAGTTCATGAAGGGGCATATATCCGTGAGTTTTCGTCCAACAGTCCGGCACAAAAAGCAGGGTTGAAATCAGGAGATGTAATCACGGCTATCAATGGAGTTAAAATTAAAAGCTATCATGAACTGAGAGCGCAAATCAGCCGTTACAGTCCGGGAAATACCGTTGAAGTTCAAGTACAAAGAGGTGATGAAGTAAAAAAATACAAAGTCGAATTGAAAAACGATCAGGGAACGACTGAGGTAATTAAAAACAGAACCGTCTCGGAAATTCTGGGCGCTTCATTCAAAAAATTATCTTCTGAAACACAAAGGAGAGTGGGCATTAATTATGGAATTGAAGTAACAGATATCAGGGATGGTAAATTGAAAGAAATCGGTATTAAAAATGGGTTCATTATTCTTACTGCCAACGATTCAAGACTTGATTCGCCGGAAATGTTCACTAAAATAGTGGAAGCAATATTAAAACAAGATCCGGATGAAAGAGGTTTATATATTAAAGGTTTATATCCAAACGACAGAATACGGTTTTATGCTATTGATTTGAATAGCTGATTAATTGAAAAATAAAAAAATTTAGCTACCTTTGCAGCTAATTTTTCTCATATTAAAAAGTTGAATGAGACAGTTAAAAATTACAAAGTCAATCACCAATCGGGAAAGCGCTTCGCTGGATAAGTATCTTCAGGAAATCGGACGTGAAGACCTTATCACTGTAGAAGAAGAAGTTGAATTGGCGCAGGCTATTAAAAGAGGAGATCGTATTGCATTGGAAAAATTGACACGCGCGAACCTTCGGTTTGTAGTATCGGTAGCAAAACAGTACCAGAATCAAGGGTTGAGTCTTCCCGACTTAATCAATGAAGGCAATCTGGGATTAATTAAAGCTGCTGAGAAATTCGATGAAACGCGTGGATTCAAATTTATTTCTTATGCTGTATGGTGGATTCGACAATCTATTTTGCAAGCCTTGGCCGAACAGTCGAGAATTGTTCGTTTACCGTTGAATCAGGTAGGTTCTCTGAATAAGATTACCAAAGCTTTTTCAAAGTTTGAACAAGAACATGAACGACGTCCTTCGGCAGAAGAACTCGCAAATGAATTGGACATTCCGGTAGATAAGATTTCAGATACTCTGAAAGTTTCCGGTCGTCACATTTCGGTAGATGCTCCTTTTGTTGAAGGAGAAGACAACAGTCTGCTGGATGTGCTGATTAACGAAGACGCTCCTATCGCCGACCGGTCGCTGATGAATGAATCCCTTTCGAAAGAAATCAATCGGGCTTTATCTACTTTAAGCGAACGGGAAAGAGACATTATCAAGATGTTTTTCGGTATTGGCCGCCAAGAGATGACGCTGGAAGAAATTGGTGATGAGTTTGGATTAACACGCGAACGCGTAAGACAAATTAAAGAAAAAGCAATCAGAAGATTGAAACAAAGCAACAAAAATGATTTGTTAAAGAGTTATTTAGGTTAAAAAAACTCTAAAAAAACTTCCCTGCGAATGAAAAGGGAAAAAGGCTCCCGAGTTATTTCTCCGGAGCCTTTTAGTTAATATCCGGTTGATCAGCAACCGTTTTATCTGTCCTGTCGAAGAAAGGATTTTTAGAACCGGCGCTTAGAGGAATAGCGATCACGGTTTTACAGTCGGTCAACCAATTTAATTTTTGTGCAGCCAATCCTACCGAAAACATCGTCCGGGAATCTACACGCAAATCGGCTGCCGTAGCGCAAGCAGAGCCAACCGCAATCCCGACGTCGATCGAATTGATAGCGCAAGGAACCGGCTCCGGTTTTTCCGCGCAAGTCGCAAAACCACAATGTGCACAATTCAGCCCTTGAACGCTCGAATGTGTTCCGATTAAAACTACAACTTCCGCAGAAAGAACATTTTTCGCATCACGAAACATGAATTTCAAACCCATTTTTTCTCCCAACTCATACGTTTTATCGGACAATGTTTTTATATCTTCGCCTTCTACGACTATTATTTCAATAATATCCAAGCCTTTCGCTTTTGGCGCAGTACGTGCCGCAGTCATCATCTGCCGGGCTGCTTCAATCAAACGTTCGTGACGTGTATCTCTTTCGTTCAGTATCATAAATTAAAAGCAAACTATATACAATAATATATTCAAATCAATCACAAAGTTAAATGAAATTTTCCAAATAAGATAAAAAAAATCGCCGGAACGATTCAAGAAAAATGTCCCGGCGATTTGAGAAAAACACTTTAACGATTTCTTTTGTCAAAAGCAATCTCAACAACGATACAGCAATCGAATCATTCTGAAATGCAACGAACCGAGAAGCCGTGGGAGCGAAGGTTCGTGGTCGCTGCATTAATACTCCCACTGTTGAAGTACATGCTGTACGAATTAGTACTTGTAGGCGTACTACTCCAATATTCGCCGTAGGCGCCGACACTGGACTGCGCACCGCCATTACGGCCACGGTGCCCTGCGGCAGGCAAAAAGAGAGCTATGGGTTTGTTTGCACCCCCGGGCTTGAGCTGGTAACCCGAAGTACCGTTTGCACCTCCATCTTGCCAAATCCAAGTATTATTCGACTGTATTTGTGCCCATTCGGTCTGAGTAGGTACACGCCAATTACTGCCTTCCAATCCATTATCAGCTGCTTTACAAGGATCCAAAGCAGGATTATCCCAAGTCCAATTATTCGCAGGAGCGGTAATGAAATTTTCGTTCTCTTCAGGATACTGACGCCAATCGTTTGTGCCAGCATTACGCTGGATAAATTTACCGGAAAGATCTGTTTCAGTATTCAAAATTTGTCCATTGGCGGGATCTAATTTGGCAACTTCAACACCATTAATCGTGTTCAAATAAACATCATTTGTGTTGGCAGCGCTTGTTTTACGGTTTTCATGGCCATCTTTTTTACGTCCCCATTGATACCCGTCGCCGTAAACCGCAGGGTCGTAAGCTTTATCAGCAGCTTCGCCTTCGCCTGATGGGGCAACCGGAGTATAAGCCAATTGTTCTT
>JAITAH010000149.1 GCA_031284225.1 Dysgonamonadaceae bacterium
TCCGACCTCTACAACGAAACGCTTTCGCAACGCCGGGCGCAATCCGTTGTCGATTACCTGATTGCCAACGGTATCGCCGCCGACCGGCTCACGGCGAAAGGTTACGGCAAATCCACGCCTACGGCCGTAAGCAAAAACATTCATGAAAAATACGATTTTCTTCCCGAAGGACAAGTGTTAACCGACGAATTTATCGAAACATTAGATCCCGTTCAGCAGGCGATTGCCGACCAAATCAACCGGCGCACCGAATTTCGCGTCCTTTCTACTACTTATCGGTTGATGTAGTCGCAACGCCTTTATCCCAACGCTACATCCAATACCATCATGACTAAAAATCCGGCCATCACCGAAAGGGTGCCGATATTGGAATGTTCACCCAAATGTGCTTCGGGAATCAGTTCTTCCACCACCACATACAACATGGCGCCGGCGGCAAACGCCAAGAGCCAGGGCATATAAGGCGCAATGAAAGAAGCGATAAGCGCCATCGACAACCCGAACAAAGGCTCCACTACTCCCGACAGGCAACCGACAAAAAACGAACGGGAACAACTGAATCCTTCCTGCCGAAGCGGCAACGAGATAGCCGCTCCTTCCGGAAAATTCTGAATACCGATTCCTAAGGCTAAGGCGACCGCAGCAGCATACATTTCCGGATCGCCGCCGTGCTGCGCCGCCAACGCAAACGACAGGCCGACGGCCATCCCTTCGGGAATATTATGCAACGTAACGGCGGAAACCAGCAAAGTAGTCCTTTTCATCGATGAACGAGGCCCTTCCTGCGTATTGGTTTCGGGATGGATATGCGGAATCCATTTGTCCAAACCGTATAAAAAGGCAACGCCCAATACAAATCCGCCGGCCGCCGGTAACCAGCCGATGCCGCCGCTCGCCGTCGTTTCTTCAATGGCAGGAACCAAAAGTCCGAACACCGAAGCGGCAATCATAACACCGGCAGCAAATCCCAAAAACAAGGTCTGCATGGCTTTGCCGGTTTTTTTCCGAAAAAAGAAAACCATGGCGGAGCCTAAGCAGGTCATCAGAAAGACAAAACCGACGCCGCCAGTAACCCAACCCCACGCTTGCATTTATTCGCCCAATAATTGAAAGATTTCTTCTTTCATCCGATCAATGCCGGGATATCCAACCTGCTGTTTCTTAATGTTTCCTTCACGGTCGATAAACAAGTAAGTCGGAACCGCTCGCATATCGAACTTTGTTCCCATATATTCCCACTGTTTTTCGGAAAGCCGGAAATGTTCGCCGTGCAAATCGGGAATCATATTTTTCCACGTTTCCAACGGGGAATTTTCACCGGCGACAAAGACGTACACGATATCTTTGCCTCCAGCGGCCAATTCCGCTTTTACCGGTTTTAATTCTTCATTGGCCGTCCGGCAGGGGCCGCACCAGGTTGCCCAAACGTCCAACAGGATGGGTTTCCCCCGGAATTTGGAAAAGATGAACGGAAAGACTTCGGCGGGCTGCAGATTTTCGACGTCGTTCACCGTAAATCCGGTTTTATGCTTATTGGCTTCGATTAATTCCAACAATTCGTTATTTTTCTTTTCGACAAACGGACGGTACGCCGTCGGTATTTGTTCGATTTCGGCCGCTTCCATCGGCTCAAACGCCCCAATATTGCTATACGCACCGACTGTTTTTATCAAATCGAAAAGCGTTCCCCGGTCGGTTCCCAATGCATGGCTGAAAAGCGGTTGGGAGTTTTTCCGCTGCCATTCGCTTATATATTGCGCCGCCTCCGGAACATAGACGATCGCCGGATCGTTCACTAAGGAAAAAACGCTCAATTCATCGTAAAAATTGTCCGGGAGATGGAACTCTCGCGTAGCATAATAGTGGTCGATGGCTTTCCGGTCATTGGGAATTTGTGAGATAATGTACGCGCGATCGACCCAAAACGTAGTATTGATGATTTCGGATGCATAAAATAAATCGGTGGCGCACTGCAAAATTTGTTTGCCTGCAGGACTGATGTTCAGCGTATCCAATATTGCTTTCTTCGCTTGATATTCATCTAAAAAGAACGCTTTCAGTTCTTCCGGCGTTTTTTTCTCTATCCGTTGAAGGAACGACATAAGCGATTCGTAATCGTTGTTCCTCAACGAAAAGACCGGCCGCACATTCGCTAATTCAGTGGAAAGCGACGCCAGATAACCGCCGTAATAGGCCGGTTCGCCCACCGGCGGCCGTTTATCGGCGAAACGGGAGGCTCGCCTGCCGATTTCAGACGGATTCAGAACCAGCGAAGTCGTTTTTCCTGAAGCAATATAACACCGGATTTCTTCGCTTTCCTCCCAATAAACGATTGCCGGATGAACGGAAAAAGCATCGATTTCACCGGAAAATTTTCCCTTTTTATCGACCGGACAGGCAATTTCTACAGGACGGGAATCAAAAGGATATGTTACCAAGATCGATACTTCTTCCGGCATTCCCGACCGATAATCCAAAATTTGTCCTTCCAGACGGGCTTTCCCCAATTGAACTTCGGCCGGCGGCAAAACGGCGTTTTTATCGAGAATTACCGCTTTCAATCCTTTAGGCAAATTGGGCTTTACCGGTTTATTTGTCAACTGAATGCCCCAAATCTTAAATGCGCCTTCGAAATCGCCTTCGGAAAAATCGACGAATGCGGCGTTGGGCGCCACGGGCGGAAAGGTCATTGTAAACTCGCTTTCCCCCGAATCGGGCAGGAAAAATTCTTCTCCCAGCTCAATACCTTCACCTTCACCTTCACCTTCGGCCGAACGAATCGAACGAATCGGATATTGTTGTCCCTTATCGTCTGTTAAGAAACTGTTCGGGGCAATCTTTATCCACTGATGCGGGGTATAAAACGCTTTAATATACAGTACGGTAGCCGTATCGCTCAGTACCGCTTTTTCTATTTCCAAGGCGTCCGTATTCCGGACGGTAAATGCCGGATATTCCACAACGCCACGATTGTTCGCACAACCCGTCAACAGCAGCAAAACTACGACCGCTGTTTCCATCCATTGTTTTGTTTTCATCATTTTTCTAAAATTATTAATTTGATTGTAAATTTATTTTTCTGTTGCCGGCGTAAAAACATAACCGCCTTCCGAAGCGGATGTTACCGTTCCAATTCCCGGATATGCGATGTGCATACCGGCGATCGGAATCCGATTGTCCGAAACGTATTTTAATACTGCTTCGCGTGTGCGAACGGCATCTTCCGGATAGACGTCGTAAGTTACCGCTACTTGCGGATACGGCATCTGAATGGCCATCGCATGGGACAAATCGCCCCACACCAATAGTTTTTCATTTTTCGATTGCACTAAAAAAGACGTGTGGCCGGGAGTATGGCCGTAAGTAGCGATCGGGAAAATTCCGGGAAGCAATTCTGTTTGGATATTGCCCAATTCATCGGGAGAAAACAGAATTAACCGGTTTTTGTAAGCGTTCAAAACATTCGCCGCTTGTTGATTATTCGACTTTATCCAGTAATCGTATTCCAACTGCGAAACATAGATTTTAGCATTGGGAAAAAGGATTTTTCCTGCTTTCAATAATCCGCCGATATGGTCGCCGTGCAGGTGCGTAAGTAAAATATCTGTGATTTTATCGGCATTAAGTCCCAGCGAATCCAGATGATTGAATAACAACCGACCGAAACCGGTATCGACCAGAATGTTTTTCTCCGGCGTCCGAATCAGAAAGGCATTGACGGCATTGGGAAAAGCGCCATCGGGAATTGCTTGGGCAATCATTTCGGGAGTCGCCCCGATGAGGATGCCGGTATTCCCCTTTTGCTGTCCTTCCGAAAGGAGATAAACGGCGTAATCGCCTACTTGAACCGAAAAAGCGGTTCCGGCATTTTGCGCTTTCGTAACATTCATTGCCATAAC
>JAITAH010000173.1 GCA_031284225.1 Dysgonamonadaceae bacterium
GTGCGCTCCGCGCACTTTGCGCGAAACGGGAAGAATCCGAAAAAGTTGTGTTTATCGCCGGCGACGTCCGCACCGTCAATTGTAAACAATTGAAATTAAGGTTGTTTATAAAATGTCTCGCTCGCTCTCTCTCTCAATTTTTAAAGATAACAACCAAATAACTATAGTTAAAAATAATTAAACTTTTCATTTTTTTCGAACGCCTTTGTCGGGATATTGTGTATTGCTTTAATTATAAATCATCAATTGTTAGTGATTTATCGAGCAAAGTAAACGTTTTTTTTTGAATTATGCAAATTTTAAGACATTTTTTTTACGGGCTTGCAAATCTGAATTTGAAAGAAGAAAACAACCATTTTATATCCTATATCTCAATAAGATACAGCCCTAAACGAACAATTTCACATCGGATTTTATCGATATATAAGCCGTAAAAACGGCTATTATCCCAACCTCAGACGGATAAGACATTTCATCTTCCCGGCTATTTCGATCTTCTTCAATCTTTCATCTTTCATCTAATTTATATCTCTTTGCGTGTAATTGAAAATTTTATGCTACCTTTGTGAGCATCAATAGCTACACATTAAAATTTTCATTTCATAATGAATAAGACAACACGTATTCTCCTTTTTGCAATAATTGTCCTTTTTATTGCAGGAATGGCTTTGTATCCGGTTTTCTCGAAAAAGATAAGACGAGAAAAGCCGGCCGACGATATTACGAATGCGCCCGCACCCCGTCCCGGCGGCGGGAGAGGAGCGCCGTTGAATGTAACGGTTAAAATCATCGAGCCGGAAAACCTGGCGGATGCTATTCCGGGCCTGACGGCCAATCTGATTCCGGATGAAGAAGTGGATTTAACTTTTGAGACTTCCGGTAAAATTACCTCGATCTTTTTCCGGGAAGGAAGCCTGGTAAAAAAAGGCGAATTATTGGCTCAGGTCAACGATAAACCTTTGCAGGCGGAATTGAGTAAATTAGAGGCGCAAATTCCCTTGGCCGAAGACCGGGTTTTCCGTCAGAAAGCCTTGCTGGAAAAAGACGCCGTGAGCAAGGAGGCCTACGAACAGGTAACCACCGAATTAGAAAAACTTCATGCCGATATTGATTTGGCCAAGGCGCGAATCGCCCAAACCGAATTGCGGGCGCCTTTCGATGGCGTTATCGGCCTGCGGCAGGTGAGCGAGGGGAGTTATGCCTCGCCGGCGACCGTAGTGGCGTCGCTGACCAAGATTATTCCTTTGAAAATCGAATTTTCCGTGAACGAACGTTATGCCAATCTGATTCGTCAAGGAACGCATCTTTCGTTCCGGGTGCCGCCCGATTTGGATACTTATACGGCGCAGGTCTATGCCGTAGAATCGCGGGTCGATTTGAAGACCCGGACGCTGAAAGCGCGCGCCCTCTATCCTAATACGAATGGACGGCTCATTGCCGGACGAACGGCGACTATTATCATTAAAGCCAATGAAATCGTTAATGCGCTGACCATTCCCAACGAAGCCATTATTGCGGAAATGGGACGCGACATCGCCTACCTCTATTCGGAAGGGAAAGCCAAACAAATTGAAGTGGCGAAAGGGATTCGCACCGAAAGCCATGTACAAGCCCTGCAAGGATTGCACGCCGGCGATACGCTGATCGTAACCGGCGTTATGCAATTGCGAGACGGATTGCCGGTAAAAATTGACAATGTAATACAATGAATATTTCCGAATTAAGCATACGGCGTCCCGTTCTTTCCACCGTCATGGTGCTGATAATCCTGATATTCGGTTTGATCGGCTATACCTATCTGGGGGTGCGCGAATATCCGAGCGTGGACAATCCGATTATTACGGTCAACGTATCATATCCGGGCGCCAACGCCGATATCATCGAAAACCAGATTACGGAACCCCTGGAGCAGAATATTAACGGGATTCCGGGGATTCGTTCGTTATCGAGCGTTAGCAGTCAAGGCTCGTCGCGGATCACCGTCGAATTTGAATTGAGCGTCGATATGGAAACCGCTGCCAATGATGTGCGCGACAAAGTTTCCCGCGCCCAACGCTTTTTGCCGCGCGATTGCGATCCGCCTACTGTTTCCAAAGCCGACGCCGACGACCAGCCGATAGTGCAGCTCACTGTTCGAAGCGACAAACGAAATTTATTGGAATTGAGCGAAATAGCCGATTTGACGGTGAAAGAACGCTTGCAAACCATTCAGAATGTCAGTTCCGTGAGCATCTGGGGCGAAAAGCGATATTCGATGCGCTTGTGGCTCGACCCCGTGAAAATGGCGGCTTACGGCGTAACGCCGATGGACGTGAAAAACGCTGTGGACCGCGAAAATGTCGAACTCCCGTCGGGAAGTATCGAAGGCGACCGAATGGAATTAACCATCCGCACCTTAGGTCTGATGAAAACCCCGGAAGAATTTAATAATCTGATTATCCGGGAAGATAATTACAACGTTATCCGGTTTCGCGATATAGGTACGGCCGAGTTGGGACCGGAAGACACTCGCAGCATCATGCGCACCAACGGCGTTCCGATGGTGAGCATAGTGGTCGTTCCGCAACCGGGCGCCAACCAGATTGAAATCTCCGACGAGGTGGCGGTGCGCGTCAAACAAATGCAGAAAGATTTGCCGGAAGACGTCGCGCTTTCCGTCATTTACGATAATACCCAATTTATCCGGGCTTCCATCAAAGAAGTGCAGGAAACGATTTTTATTGCGTTTCTGTTGGTTGTAGTCATCATTTTCCTGTTCTTGCGGGATTGGCGGGTAACGTTGGTGCCTTGTATCGTGATTCCGGTTTCGCTGATCGGGGCGTTCTTTATTATGTACGTCGCAGGATTTTCAATCAACGTATTATCCATGCTGGCGGTCGTCCTCGCCGTCGGATTGGTGGTGGACGACGCTATCGTGATGACGGAAAACATTTATGTACGCATCGAACGGGGAATGGATCCGGTAAAGGCCGGTATCGAAGGCTCAAAGGAAATTTATTTTGCAATTATTTCCACCACCATTACCCTGGTCGCCGTTTTCCTTCCGATTGTCTTTATGCAGGGAATGACGGGGCGATTGTTCCGCGAATTTAGCATTGTGATTTCCGGATCGGTGCTGATTTCCGCCTTTGCGGCCTTGACATTCACGCCCATGCTTTCGACCAAATTATTGAAGAAAACGGAACAGAAAAACTGGTTGGTGCATCGAACCGAACCGTTCTTCGTCGGCCTGAATGCAGTTTACAGTACAGGCTTGAATTTTTTCCTGAGACGCCGCTGGATTACCTGGCCGATTATCGGCGCTACGCTGATTGCGATTGTTCTGTTGTGGGTAAAAATTCCGTCTGAAATGGCGCCGATGGAAGACCGCTCGCAAGTAACCATCAACATACGCGGGCCGGAAGGTTCTACGTTTGAGTTTTACCGCGATTATGCGGATAAAATTTCGGCCATTACCGATTCGATAGCTCCCGAACGGCAGAGCAATACAACCATGGTGAACCGGGGCATGGCGTTTGTTCGTCTGGTGCTTCCCAATATTCAGGAACGGATCCGCAGTCAGACGGAA
>JAITAH010000046.1 GCA_031284225.1 Dysgonamonadaceae bacterium
CAATGGCGTCGGCAAATCGACCTTGATGCGAACCTTGGCCGCTTTCCAACCGGCTTTAGCGGGCGAAATCCGGATAGAAGATAAAAACATCAAGGCTTATTCCAGCAATGAATTAGCGAAAATCATCAGTATCGTATTGACCGAGCGGGTCGAAGTCAATCACTTGTCGGTGGCCGAGCTGGCAGGCTTGGGAAGAAGCCCTTACACTGGCTTCTGGGGAATATTAACGCCGGAAGATGAAGCCATTGTACAGGATGCCCTCCAACAGGTGGGTGTTGCCCATTTATCCGGTCGCCCGGTCGAAACCCTGAGCGACGGAGAACGGCAAAAAGTAATGATTGCCAAAGCCCTGACCCAACAAACACCGGTCATTTTTCTGGACGAACCAACGGCTTTTCTCGATTTTCCCAGCAAAGTGGAAATCCTGCAAACCCTTCACCGGTTGAGCCGTACCGCTCAAAAAACCATTCTCCTTTCTACGCACGATCTGGAACTGGCCCTGCAAATAGCCGATACGCTCTGGTTGATGGACAAAAGTCGGGGTCTGACGGCCGGAAGCCCGGAGAAATTAGCCCGATCCGGCTGTCTGGAAAACTTATTTCCTCACAAAAACATTAGCTTTGATGCCCATACCTGTCGTTTCAAACTCAACACACAGGATTAACAATCGGATTCATTATGCAAAACATTATCATTAGAAAAGCCGGGAAGAGCGATTGTCCCCGGTTGTTGGAATTAGTCAAAGAACTGGCCGACTACGAAAAAGCGCCCGGCGAAGTAACGATTACGCCCGACGAATTTACCGAAGGCGGTTTCGGCGAAAATCCGGTGTGGTGGGCGTTCGTTGCGGAAGTCAAAGGCGTTATTTATGGAATGGCTTTATATTATATCCGCTTTTCGACATGGAAAGGCAAGCAAATTTACCTCGAAGACCTTTACGTTTCCGAAGCCATGCGTGGCAACGGGATCGGCGCCCGCCTGTTTGATCAATTGATTCGGGAAGCCCAAGAAAAAAAATTCAACAGCATCGTCTGGCAGGCGCTGGAGTGGAACGAGCCTGCTCTGCACTTCTATAAAAAATATTCGGCGCTTTTCGACTCCTGCTGGGTGAATTGCCGCATGGAAATACGGCGATGATTCACTACTTCAATCCGGGACACGAAACAGCTATCCTCAATGCCTCCAAGCATTACCAGCCGCCCGTCAAGCAGGTGAAAATGCAACGGGATTTGGCATTTTTGCCGGCTTGGTATGCCCAACCGGACGATTTTGTTTGGATTGAAGAGGATTTGACAGATACATTCCTAAATGATATCAAAGATTTAAATATACGAATCAAAACGCTTTCAATTAATCAATTAGAAAACAGAAAAAACGACATTTCCACCCAAAACATTGAATTTTGGGGCATTTCGCCTCAAAACCTGCATCGCTTTGAGAGTATCAAAAAAAAACACGGTCTGCAATGGCAAATACCGCTGTGGAAAGAGGAATACCGCTACCTGGGAAGCCGGTTGTCCGCTCACGGCGCGCTTTCCGAATTGCTGGAAAGTATTCCTGCGTTGGATAAAACGTTGCTTCCGCAAGTCGTCTCCCAAATGGCAGAAATAGAAGCCTATACCGCGGCGCGTGATGAAACATTGCTGGTCAAATCGCCCTTTTCTTCTTCCGGACGGGGTTTGGTCTGGCTGCCGCCGGGGTTGCTTGCCCGTTCCGAACGGCAAATCATCGGCGGAATGTTGAAAAAGCAATCGCAGGTTTCCATCGAAAAAGTATTAGATAAAGAGATGGATTTTTCCATGCACTTTACAATTGACAGCGAACAGGCAGTCCGGTTTGCCGGTTATTCGGTTTTCCAAACCACCGAGAAAGGCGCTTATAAAAACAGTTGCATTGCCGCTCAGGAAGTAGTGGAAAAGCAAATCAATAGCTTTGTTGACAAGGAATTGTTATTGCAGGTGAAAAATCGACTGCTCAATATTTTGCAAAGCGTTTACGCACCGCATTACACGGGGAATATCGGCGTGGACCTGTTGGTTTACCGGACGAATCAGGCATACCGCCTGCATCCCTGCGTCGAAATCAATATGCGGAAAAGCATGGGATATCTGGCTATCTGTTTACAACAACAATACTTGCATCCCCAAACGCAAGGGGTTTTTCAAATCGATTACGAAGCGTCGTCCGGCGCCCTTCTGAAAAAACATGCTCTCCTGAAACAGCAATATCCGGCTGTTTTTCACAATGGACGAATGGTATCCGGCTATCTAAGCCTTTGCCCGGTAACGGAAAACAGCAACTATCATGCTTGGTTTATAAGTATGCGGTAATCGGTGCGCGAGGCTATGCCCATGTAGAGACGCCGCAATAGTAGCCATCGCTACAAGGCCTTGATAAACTGAGATTTTTTACGTAATTTTGCCTTCCTAATGTCAAACGATAATAATTAAACGTATGAAGTATTTAAAAACGATGATCGTATTTAGTCTTTTTGCATTGATATTCAATGTCGGCGCTAAGGCACAGAACGATACAAAAACGGAGGAACAACCCATGAAAGAAGTATGTGAATTTTTGAATCAATGCGGAGTGTATTTTATTGCTACCACCGAAGGCGATCAACCGCGAGTACGACCGTTCGGTACGGCAGCTATTTTTGAAGGTAAATTGTATATCCAAACAGGAAAGCACAAAAATGTAGCGAAACAGATGATGGCCAATCCTAAAATTGAAATTTGCGCTTATGATGAAAAGAAAGGGCAATGGATTCGTATTGAAGCTGTTGTGGTTTCCGACGAACGGATAGAAGCTAAAAAATATATGCTGGATCAATATCCTTCGTTAAAATCTATGTATTCGGCCGAGGACGATAATACATTTGTGCTTTATCTTCAAAATGTTACAGCCACATTTTATTCATTTTCCGGCGAGCCTAAAGTGGTTAGATTCTGAATATAAGTAGCATGGCAGAAAGCATTGTTCGACTGGAACAGGTTTCCAAAAAAGAGCAGTATGAAAATTTATTGCCGCAAATACATGCTTTAATTGCTTCCGAACCGGATTTGATTGCCAATTTGGCGAATGTTGCCGCTGCATTGAAAATGACCTTTGATTTTCTGTGGATTGGATTTTATTTAATTCAAGGAGAAGAATTGGTATTAGGTCCATTTCAAGGGCCGGTAGCGTGTACCCGTATTCCTTTTGGGAAAGGAGTGTGCGGAACGAGTTGGAAAGAGCGGCGTACGATTATCGTTCCGTATGTAGAACAATTTCCCGGCCATATTGCTTGCAGCAGCGAATCGAAATCGGAAATAGTAGTTCCTTTGTTCCATAAAGAGCAAATAACGGGTGTTTTGGATGTGGACAGTAATCAATCCAATGCGTTCGATGCAACGGATGCCGCTTATTTGGAAAGAATAAGTAGCTTTGTCATGTCTAAATTCCGTTGAATCGTCCCGTATCAAAAGCCGAAAAGTATGTTCATAAATACAGGATGAAGAAAGATAAACTCAACCATAAAAACGTTATTT
>JAITAH010000078.1 GCA_031284225.1 Dysgonamonadaceae bacterium
TACAGGCATTGCTTATCGTTCGGAAGAAATTTCTCCTTTGCATATTGAAGAAGAAAACTGGTTTTTCCCACTCCCCGCGAGCCTTTGATGCCAATCAACCGGTCTTTCCAGTCGATTTCATCCATCAATTTTCTTCGCAGCGGAAGATTCAAATGTTCTACCAGATATTGATAGGTCTTATATAATGATTCCATTTGCCTTTTATGTGCACAAATAACTTTGCAAAAATACAAAACATATTCCAAATTGCAAACTCTATATTGCAATTTATCCGTTATTTTGTTTTTTAGAGTTTTCAATTAAGCGCGTGCAGACAGAAATACCAGCGCGAGCAAGGGAATCCTATCCATAGAAAAAGAGGTATCCCTTTTCCCTGTTCCCCGTTAAGGGATTCATAAACAGGAGGCGAATTTAGGGCAATCCTATCAATAAAAAATGCCGGTCGTAAATGGGTTAGATTGGGCAGGGCGTTCCTGTCAATAGAAATCGGCGTTATTCCGGCCGCCGGAAAACCTCGTTAGAGGTTGCATATTGATTCAATCGGCGACAAATGCAACAGCATCGTAAATTTGCGTATATGGATTTGCCGGCATTCCTTCTGTTGTGCAACGTCTAAGGCGTAACGAGTTCGTGTGCCGTTCAGCATTTTCTATTGACATATATGCCGCTACGGGCATTTTTAAACAATTCGTGCATTTTCTCGCATTTTCTTCCGGAATCCATTCGCCTTGGTCAGGGCATTCACATCCTGTTTATGAATCCCTTAACAGGGAATAGGGAAAAGGGATACCTATTTTTCAAACGGCCCCATTACATAATACACCGGATCCGAGATCCGGCTTTCATTATGATACCGGTCGCTGGAGGTAACCGCATAGTAAAAACCGCTTTCTTTCGCCGAATTCAGCGGCACGAACAATCTTCCGTCAGGCGCTCCGACGGCAATTAAGCAGTCGCTTCTGCCGGTATCGATCGGCCAGCTTTCGGAACGATAGACATTGTAAAGAATTTTGCCCGCTGCTCCCGGCGTTACCGGATCCCAATACAGGAACATATAATCGCCCGAAGTGATCGCCTCAACATTTTGCGGCGGTTCCGGCTTGGTCTGACTCAACCACGTCAACGGAGGCAACACCGCCGGATACCGGTAAAAATGATGAGTCAGGATATCCAAAATGCCTTTTTGGTTATTCATCAAGTAGCGGGTACGATACATGGCATTTCCTTCCATCCGGTTATCGCGCGTATATTGGATTTGTTCTTCTATCGTTTCAACTTTCCAATTGCCTTCTTTTTCGTCGATCCGGTAAATGCCCAAACCGGGAATGATCCACCGGCCGTGGCTTCGCGCCTGCCAATTCCGGACGAAAGAGCGAAACAAATCGCCGGAACAATACATCATCGGCACAATAAAATCGTGTTTTCCGTCGCGCAACCATTTTTCCGGATTTTGACAGACGGCGGCAGCCGTGGCGTATTGACGTTTCGTACCCGCTATGTAATCGTATATACCCATTACCGAACTGCTGACCTGCACCCAGCGTTTCCGGCTTTTTACCATATCATATACCTGATACACAAACCGATTGATGTTTTCTTGCCGCCATTCGCTTTTCGTCAATCCTTTTCCGAATCGCTGGTAAGTGGCTTGATCGGGAAAATCTTTGGCATTATCCGGATAACGGATATAATCCAAATGAATGCCGTCGATATCGTACTGCTCGACAATTTCTTCGATCAGCGACAGTAAATAGGTATTTGTTCCGGGATCGCCCGGATCCATATAAAATTCTTCACCATAACTTTTGGTTTTATCCAGATGTTGTTTCAGTGTCTGTACATTCCTCAAAGGATAGGTTACAAACCAGGCATGACATTCCAAGCCTCGTTTATGACATTCGGCAACGGCAAACGTTAAGGCGTCGTATGTTAACCCGGTAATTTTCCCTTCCTGAATATATGGGCTTACCGGTTCGATTGCCGAACGGTAAATCACATCGCCCCGCAAACGGGTTTGCAAAAAGACCATATTGAAGTTAGCCGCTTTTAGCTTATCCAAAATATGGATCAGATTCGCCTGCTGTTCGTAGAGTTCGTCGATATTTCGGAACGGTTTATCCGGCCAGTCCAACGCATAGTTGCTGGTCAGCCACACCGCCCGAACTTCTTGTTTAGGGGATTGCGCATGCAATTCTAAAAACATGCCCATGAATAAGATAATACAAAAAAATTGTTTCATAATGAGCGTACAAAAGTAGTTCAAAGAAAGGAATTACGCAAATAAAGAGCATATTTCAAACTTTATTTGTACTTTTGCCGAGGATATGAAGGCAATCAGAAACAGCAAACAATTTGTCCTGTATTTCCTGTTTATTTGCGGGTTTTATGCTTGCGCCAGCACGGGCAGTCCGGGAGGCGGCGATTACGATATTACCCCGCCTGTATTTGTCGAAAGCCATCCGGCGCCCAATGCCGTTCATTTCGACAAAAATAAAATTACCCTGATTTTCGACGAATATATTGCGCTGGAGAAACCTTCCGAAACCGTTATTATTACTCCGCCGCAGAAAAAAATGCCGGTCATCAAAGCGGTCGGAAAAAAAATCACGGTCGAACTGAAAGACAGTTTATTACCCAATATTACTTACACTTTCGATTTTACCAACGGCGTCGTCGATAATAACGAAAAGAATGTGCTGGAAGGATTCAATTTTGCCTTTTCCACGGGCGACGTCGTGGATTCGCTGGTCATTTCCGGCCTCCTGCTCAACGCCGAAAATCTTGAACCGACGCCAAACACGATGGTAGGCATCCATTCCGACCCGTCGGATACGGCTTTCACGAAACTTCCTTTCTTGCGTACTTCGCAAACGAACGAACGCGGTCGCTTCTCTATCCGTAACATTGCGCCCGGCACGTACCGCCTGTTTGCTTTGGGCGATATCAACCGGAGTTTCCGATTCGACTTGCCGGACAAGACCATCGCTTTTTACGATTCGCTGATCATCCCTTCTTTCGAGCCGGCCATGCGAATGGATACGATTTGGAAAGACAGCCTCACCGTCGATACCATTCGAGAAGTCCATTATACCCGTTTTACGCCCGATAACGCCCTTTTGCTGTTGTTTCAGGAAAACATTGCCAAGCAATACCTTTCTAAAACCGAACGGAACGATTCCGTACGGTTTACATTTACGTTCAACGATCCCGTCGAAGAACTTCCTGTAATTGATTTAATCGACGAGCCGGAAGAAAAAACCGGCTGGTATCTGCCGGAACAATCGCCCGACCGCAAAATTTTGAGCTATTGGCTAACGGATTCGACCCTCTACCGGAAAGATACGCTGCGAATTGCCGCGAATTATCTGGCGCACGATACCTTAAATCAGTTAACCACTTTCACCGATACCATTCGCCTGATCAAAAAGAGAAGCGAACCGCCGAAAGACAACAAAAAGAACAGTAAAAATGAGCCGAAAGAACGGCTCGATCGTTTGGACGTGAAAATTACCGCCAACAGCGCCATGGATGTGTTCGA
>JAITAH010000134.1 GCA_031284225.1 Dysgonamonadaceae bacterium
TAATTCCTAACTCCTAACTTACAACTCTTAACTCCTAACTTATAATTCATAATTCATAATTTATAATTCGCTTTCAGGTCCCTGAGAGAAGCGGTTTAAAAATACGAAGCGTGGGACTTTAACTTTATTTGAGATAGAGGTTCTGAACTACCTACGTAAACAAATAAGTTGTACCCACGCATCCAACGTGAGCGTTTTACTTACTTATTCTTGTTTACGTTGAAATTGTTCAGATTTCTATCTCAAGAATAAAGCTAACGCTTTCTTAATTAATATGTAATGTTAAAATAATATCTGTTTCCTTATGAAAATTTGTTTTTTTATGTTTAAAAATCGTACAAAAATAGTGAAATTTTTTGGAAAACCAAAAAAAAAGACATTTTCGTTCGGCGTAAGTTCAATTTAGTAATTCAACCCGCTTCGGGGTTGAAAGCCTCGTCGGTCTTTCGCCTACCCCCAATCGCTACGCTTCATTGGGGGTTATTCGTATTGAAAACCTCCGGTTTTCCTTTCTACCAACATTCCGGCCCTAATGGGACAGGACGTGGAGAGGATGTGCCTTCGTTGTTTTCTACCAACATTCTGTCCCTAATGGGACAGGAGCGGATGCTCCGAACACACAGTTGTTATAAATCTTGCCCCAAAATCGCTTCGCCAAGCGCAGGATTCTTTTTGAGCGGAAGACCGAAGGTCTTCAAATTGAATAACCCCCAATGAAGCGAAGCGATTGGGGGCAAACGAAAGACCGGCGATCTGTTCAACCCCGAAGTGGGTTGAATTACTAAATTGAACTTACGCTTTCGTCTATTTTTATCCGTCTGTATATAATTGAAAAATTTAATGCTACCTTTGTATAAAATAAAAAATGCTAAAATATACAAATGGTTCGATTTTATCAACAAGAACATCGGCTATTAGTTTCTGTCGATTGCATCATTCTCGGATTTAAAAATAATGAAATCAACGTTTTAATTATTAAACGAAAATTTGAACCAATGAAAGGCGAACGCTCCTTGATGGGTGGTTTTGTCCGTGAAAAAGAAAGTCTGAACGAAACTGTATCTCGAGTTGTGGCTGAATACACTGGAGTTGAAAATGTATATATGGAACAAGTGGGAACGTATGGAGAAGTAGCGAGAGATCCGGGCGAACGTGTTATATCTATCGTATATTACGCATTAATTGACATGCAGCAATTTGATGATAAATTAAAAAAACAACATAATGCAGAATGGGTTAATATCAATAATGTAGGACAACTTATTCTCGATCATAATCATTTTTTGAATGATACGATCAGTTTGCTTCGACGAAGAACTGCTACCCGGCCGATCGGATTTAACTTGTTGCCGGAAAAATTTACTCTTCCTCAACTACAATCTCTTTATGAGGCTATTTACCAGACGCCATTAGATAAACGTAATTTTCGTAAGAAAACTTTTGAAATGGATATATTGGAAAAATTAGAAGAAAAAGATAAAGGTAATTCAAAAAGAGGCGCTTACTATTATAAATTTAATAAAGAAAAATATGATCGCCGCTTGGAAAACGGTTTTTATTTTTCATTTATCTAAATACCTTCTTTCCTGTTTTTAAAAACTGTTCTATAACATATTTTTACAAGTATTTATTTTAATACTGATAAAAAAATTATCACTACCTTTGTATCCGATAATAAATGTATTTTTTACACTTATTAAAAGACACAAAATAAATATTAACAACATAGTAATTAGCATGTTAGAAAAATTAAAACAAGAAGTTTTTCAAGCTAATCTGGATTTGGTGAAATACGGTTTGGTTATATTTACGTGGGGTAATGCAAGTGGAATAGACAGAGAAAAAGGATTGGTTGTAATTAAGCCGTCAGGAGTATCGTACGATGACATGAAAGCGGAAGATATGGTAATTGTCGATTTATGTGGCAATGTCATGGAAGGTTCGTGCAAACCTTCTTCCGATACGGCAACTCATTTGGAACTGTACAAAGCTTTTTCTTCCGCAGGAGGTATTGTGCATACACATTCTACCTATGCAACGGCTTGGGCGCAAGCCGGTTTGGATATTCCCAATATTGGTACTACTCATGCCGATTGTTTTAACAATTCCATACCATGTACACGCACTATGACTGAAACGGAAATAAAAAAAGAATATGAAAAAGAAACAGGCGCCGTAATTGTAGAACGTTTCAAGGATATTAATCCTTTACATATTCCCGGTGTACTGGTAAAAAATCATGGGCCATTTGCTTGGGGTGAAAGTCCAAGCAAAGCCGTACACAATGCAGCCGTAATGGAGCAAGTAGCCAAAATAGCCTATATATCTCATCAAATTAACCCTCATCTCGAAATGAATAATTTGTTAATTGATAAACATTTTTATCGCAAGCATGGAACGGAAGCTTATTACGGACAATAAAATAAAAATTATTTGAATATCTTTAATTATTAATATTTTTACTAATATGAAAAATAAACTATTAATCATCGCAACATTGATCTTATTAATAATGAGGAATGGAGAAGCTCAAACACAAAACAAAATTGTTATCAATGTCAATGAAGGTAAATATACCATCAGCAAGCACATCTATGGTCATTTTTCCGAACATCTCGGACATGGCATTTATGGCGGAATCTGGGTGGGTGAAGATTCGCCGGTTTCAAATACGCGAGGTATTCGAAACGATGTTGTAGAAGCGTTGAAATCTTTGCAAATTCCCAATCTTCGTTGGCCGGGAGGATGTTTTGCCGACGAATATCATTGGCGCGACGGTATTGGCCCACGCGGGCAAAGGCCGAAAATGATTAATACGCATTGGGGCGGCGTGGTAGAAGATAACAGTTTCGGAACGCACGAATTTCTGGATCTCTGTGAACAATTGGGCTGTGAACCCTATATCTGCGGCAATGCAGGAAGCGGTACTGTCGAAGAAATGTCGAAGTGGATAGAATATATGACTTTTGACGGGGAAAGCCCAATGGCTAATTTGCGAAAACAAAACGGCCGTTCGGAACCATGGAAAATCCAATTCTTTGGAATAGGTAATGAAAACTGGGGTTGCGGAGGAGAAATGTCGGCGGAATTTTATGCCGATATGTATCGCCGCTATGCCGTTTATTGCCGGAACTATGGCGATAACCGCCTCTATAAGATAGCCGGAGGACCGAACACTTCAGACTATCATTGGACGGAAACGTTGATGAAAAATGTCGGTCAACGGATGAATGCCTTATCTCTTCATTATTATACGGTTCCTAAAACTTGGAGCGACAAAGGCTCTGCTACCGTTTTCGATGAAGCGGAATATTTTACTACGATTGATAAAGCCCGTTTCATGCGGGAATTAATTGAAAAGCATACCGCAATTATGGACAAATACGATCCGCAAAAAAAGATCGCATTAGCTCCCGATGAATGGGGCGGATGGTACAATGTAGAACCCGGAACCAATCCCGGATTTCTTTATCAACAAAATACCCTGCGCGACGCTCTTTTAGCAGCAGTGACCTTGGATGTTTTCAATCAACATTGCGACAGGGTGAAAATCGCCAATATCGCCCAAATGGTCAATGTGCTGCAATCCATTATCCTCACCGATAACGAAAAAATGCTGTTGACTCCCACTTATTGGGTATTTGATTTCTACAAAGTACATCAAGAGGCAACCATGCTTCCTGTTTCTATCGCTTGTGCAAAATATGAATTAGCCGGAAAATCAATAGATGCAATCAGCGCTTCCGCTTCCCGTGATAAAGACGGCAAAATCCACATTACTTTAAGCAATGTCGATCCGAATAAATCTCAAACGATTTCCTGTGAATTGTTGGGCGTCAAAACTAAAAATATTTCAGGTAAAATATTAACAGCTAACAAAATAACCGATCATAATACTTTTGATAATCCGAAAGTATTGTTTCCCAAAGAATTCAAAGATGTGAAACTAATGGAAGGAAACCTAAATATTACGCTTCCGGCAAAATCAATAGTCGTATTAGAAATTAATTAAAAAGACGTGGAATACAAAGGATTAGAAATTTGGTTCGTTACGGGAGCGCAGCTCCTGTATGGCGGCGATGCAGTAACGGCGGTCGATGCCCATTCGGCGTCTATTGTAGAAGGATTGAACCGCTCGGGCAACCTCCCGCTAACGGTGGTTTACAAGGGAACAGTCAATTCGTCTCCCGAAGTGGAGGAAACTTTCAAACGGGCAAACAACGAAAAGCAATGTGCCGGAATAATCACATGGATGCACACGTTTTCACCGGCCAAGATGTGGATCAAAGGTTTGCAGAACTATCATAAACCACTGCTTCACCTGCATACGCAATTCAACAAGGAAATACCTTGGAGCGACATTGACATGGACTTCATGAACCTGAATCAGTCGGCTCACGGCGACCGCGAATTTGGTCACATCGTCAGCCGGATGCGCCGTAACCGGAAGGTTGTCGTCGGACACTGGACAGACGAGAAAGTACAGACCCGGATTGCCGTCTGGATGCGTGTTTGTGCTGCTTGGGCGGATGCTCGGGATATGACGCTGGTACGCTTCGGCGATAACATGAATCAGGTTGCCGTTACGGACGGCGACCGGCTGGAAGCGGAATTGCGTCTGGGTTACCATGTCGATTATTATGGAATAGGAGAGATCGCCAAAGTGCAGAAGACCGTGACCGAAGCAGATATAGACGCACTGGTCGAAGAATATGAAAGCTTGTACCGCTTTGCCGATAACTGCAAAAAGGGAGCGAAAGATCACGGACAGGTGAGAAACGCCGCCCGCATCGAGATTGCCCTTCGCCGTTTCCTGAAAGAGAAAGGCGCCAAAGCGTTTACGACTAACTTTGATGCACTGCACGATTTGGATCAACTGCCCGGTCTGGCATGCCAGCGTTTAATGGCTGAAGGTTACGGTTTCGGAGCGGAAGGCGACTGGAAAACGGCCGCTCTGATGCGTACCATGTGGGTCATGGCGCAGGGACTTCCCGGCGGCACCTCTTTCCTCGAAGATTACACCTACCATTTCGACGGAGAGAGGAGCGCTATTCTTCAAGCGCACATGCTGGAAGTATCGCCCGAAATCACAACTCAGAAGCCGCGTTTGGAAGTCCATCCGCTGGGTATCGGCGGGAAAGCCGATCCGGCGCGTTTAGTGTTTACCGCCCACGCCGGTCAAGGAATCGCCGCCACGATTGTAGATATGGGAAACCGCTTCCGGATGATCGTAAACCATGTAGACGTCATCGAACCGGAAGCCGCCCTGCCCAAATTACCGGTAGCAAGCGCATTGTGGATACCGCAACCCAATCTGGAAACAGGCGCCGCAGCGTGGATACTCGCCGGCGGAACGCATCACACTTCGTTCTCGTATGCACTTACAAACGAATTTATGGAAGACTATGCCGATATTGCCGGTATCGAACTGGTAACAATCGACAAGAATACGACAATCACCGGTCTTAAGTTTGAACTAAAAGTAAACGAAGTCTTTTACAGATGAAATATGTTATAGGTTTAGATTACGGTACGGATTCCTGCCGTGCGGTTGTTGTAGATGCTGCCGGCGGAACGGAAATAGCGTCTGCCGTACAATACTATCCCCGCTGGTCGGCAGGGAAATATTGCGATCCGAAGAAGAATCAATACCGGCAACATCCGCAGGATTATATAGAAGTAATGGAAGGCGTTATTCGGGAAGTTTTAGCAAAAAGCCCCGCCGGCACTGCAGAGAACATCGTAGGACTTGCATTTGATACTACCGGTTCGACGCCCGTCTTTACGGACAAAGAGGGAACGCCGTTGGCTCTATTGCCCGGCTTCGCCGAAAATCCCAACGCCATGTTCGTCTTGTGGAAAGACCATACGGCCGTGAAAGAAGCAGCGGAAATCAATAAACTGTCGAAAGAATGGCCGGTAGATTATACGGCTTACGAAGGCGGCATTTATTCTTCCGAATGGGTTTGGGCGAAGATGTTGCACCTTTTGCGTGCAGACGCATCCATCCGCGAAAGCGCATATTCTTGGATCGAGCATTGCGACTGGTTGCCGGCGTTACTGACCGGCAATACGAAACCCGAAACACTGTTCCGCAGCCGTTGCGCCGCCGGACACAAAGCATTGTGGCATCCTTCGTGGAACGGTTTACCGCCGGAAGAGTTCTTGACAACGTTGGATACATTGTTGACAGGCTTCAGATCCCGGCTGTTCAGCGAAACATTTTCCAGCGATACCAAAGCCGGATACTTAACGGAAGAATGGGCACAACGTTTGGGCTTGACTACAAACGTTGCCGTAGCTGTCGGCGCATTTGACTGTCACATGGGTGCAGTAGGCGCACAGATTACTCCCGGAACGTTCGTGAGAGTCATCGGAACTTCTACCTGCGACATTATGGTTGTCCCGTACGATAAAATAGGCAACAAACTGATTCCCGGCATTTGCGGACAGGTCGAAGGATCGGTCATCCCGGGCATGGTCGGCTTGGAAGCCGGACAGTCGGGGTTTGGCGATATTTATGCGTGGTTCAAGCAGGTTCTGGAATGGCCGGTAACTCATTTGCTCAGCAAGTCGGAGCTAATTGTTCCCGAAACCAAAGAACAACTGATCAAGGAAATAACCGGCAGCATAATACCTGTGTTATCGGAAGAAGCGAGTAAGATTCCGGTTTCGGAGAGCGCCATTATAGCCACCGACTGGATGAACGGCCGTCGTACGCCCGATGCCAATCAGTTGCTGAAGGGCGCTATCACCGGTTTGACCATGGGCAGTTCTGCGCCTTTGATCTTCAAAGCGCTGGTAGAAGCTACAGCTTTCGGCTCTAAGGCCATTGTCGATCGTTTCATTGAAAATGGGATTGAGATAGAGGAAGTCATCGGGATTGGAGGTATATCCTTGAAATCGCCGTTTGTAATGCAAACATTGGCTGATGTGTTAGGCATGCCGATTAAAGTTGCCCGGACAGAGCAGGCTTGCGCTTTCGGCGCTTCCATGTTTGCGACGGTGGTTGCAGGTATCCATACTACCGTTCAGGATGCCCAGAAGGCTATGGGACAGGGCTTCGCTTTCGAATACATTCCGAATCCGGATAATCACCGGCTTTATATGGAACTGTACAAAAAATACCTGTCACTCGGTAAATTTACAGAAACTCTTTTTTGAGATGATCGGTGAACGGGTAAATAAACAACGTGTTATAACTCATAATTCATAACTTATAATTAAAAAAATATGTTTGCATTAGATTGGATTGTTATTGGAGTCTTTGCACTCTTTCTGATTGCTGTTGTTCTTTGGGTTTTCAAGCAGAAGCAGCATACTTCGGGCGATTATTTTCTGGCCGGCCGCGATGCTACGTGGTTGGCGATAGGCGCGTCTATATTTGCGTCCAACATTGGTTCCGAACACTTGATCGGTTTGGCCGGCGCCGGCGCTTCGAGCGGGATGGCGATGGCTCACTGGGAAATTCAAGGCTGGATGGTTCTGATTCTCGGTTGGTTGTTTGTCCCGTTTTATTCCCGGAGTATGGTCTATACGATGCCGGAGTTTCTGGAAAAACGTTACAACAAAGAGTCCCGTACCATTTTGTCGGTGATCTCGCTGATTAGTTATGTACTGACGAAAGTTGCCGTAACGGTTTACGCGGGAGGGCTGGTTTTCAAGGAAGTCTTCGGCATAGAGTCCATTTGGGGAATTGATTTCTTTTGGATAGCCGCTATCGGATTGGTTTTGATTACTGCACTTTACACGGTTATCGGAGGCATGAAATCCGTTTTGTACACATCGGTATTACAGACGCCTATTTTGCTTCTTGGTTCGTTGATCATCCTTGTTTTGGGACTGAAAGCGGTTGGCGGCTGGGATCAGGTGCTTGAAGCCTGCCGTTCGGTACAGGTAAATGAATACGGCGACAGTATGACGAATTTGATTCGGAGTAATCGCGACGCGGATTTTCCGTGGTTGGGCGTTTTGGTGGGTTCGTCTGTCATAGGCTTCTGGTATTGGTGCACCGATCAGTACATTGTTCAGCGAGTGCTTTCGGGGAAAGACGAAAAGCAGGCTCGACGTGGCGCTATCTTCGGCGCTTATCTGAAATTGACGCCGGTCTTTCTTTTCCTGATACCCGGAATGATTGCCTTTGCTATGGCGAAAAACGGCGTCACGATCAATGGTGAAGCGTTTACATTAAGCTCTGCGGATGCGGCATTTCCTGCGCTGGTAAGTAAGTTGTTGCCGGCGGGCATCAAAGGGCTGGTTATTTGCGGTATTTTGGCAGCTTTGATGAGTTCGCTGGCTTCCCTGTTTAATTCGTCGGCCATGCTTTTTACAATTGATTTTTACAAGCGATTCAAGCCGGCAGCATCGGAAAAGACCTTGCTTTATGTGGGACGGATGGCTACCGTTGTGATTGTCGTTTTCGGTATCTTGTGGATACCCGTTATGAAAAATGTAGGTTCCGTGCTTTACAATTATTTGCAGGACGTACAATCGGTGCTGGCTCCGGGCATTGCCGCCACATTCCTGTTGGGAGTCCTTTCGAAAAAGATTACGCCCAAAGGCGGTATGTGGGGTTTGATTGCCGGCTTCGTTATCGGTATTACCCGTTTGGGAGCTAAGGTTTTCTACACATCTGCGGCGGGTTTAACGTCAGGCGATAGCT
>JAITAH010000145.1 GCA_031284225.1 Dysgonamonadaceae bacterium
GGAAAACCGGTTAACTGCGATAACTTGGAATATAAAATATACAAAGTCGGCTGGAGTTGGTGGTGGGAACGCAATTACGAAACATTTGCCGATTATGTCAATAATTCGTCGTACAAACCGGTAGCCGAAGGAAAATTAAAAACCATTAACGGTAAAACAAATTTCAACTTTATGCTCAAATATCCCGATTGGGGAAGATTTCTGGTCTATGTAAAAGACCGGAACAGCGGACATGCAACCGGTACAACCGTCTATATTGACTGGCCCGACTGGAGAGGACGTTCCGGTAAATCAGACCCGGATAACATCAAAATGTTAACTTTCTCGACCGACAAAACTTCGTATGAAACAGGAGAAGACGTCACTGTTATCATTCCTGCTTCGGGCGGCGGAACGGCTTTAATAGCTCTGGAAAACGGCTCTACGATATTAAACCGGACAAGAGTGATTTTAGCTGAAAACGGCGATACCCGTTACACGTTTAAAGCGACCGAAGCTATGACGCCCAACTTTTACATTCATATCAGCTTGTTGCAACCCCATGCGCAAACGGTAAACGATTTGCCCATCCGGATGTACGGCGTGATTCCCGTATTGATTTCCAATAAAACTTCCATATTAAATCCGAAAATAGAGATGCCGGACGTTCTTCGCCCCGAAACGCAATTTGCGGTAGAAGTCAGCGAACAAAACGGGAAAGCGATGACTTATACTTTAGCCATAGTGGACGACGGTTTACTGGATCTGACCAATTTCAAAACACCTAATCCTTGGGAGGAATTTTATGCCCGCGAAGCGCTGGGAATTCGCACTTGGGACATGTACGATTATGTTATGGGCGCTTTCGGTGGAAAGTATGCGGCAATGTTCAGCATAGGAGGCGATGAAAACCTGAAACCCGCCAATACGAAAGCCAACCGTTTCAAACCTGTTGTTAAATATTTGGGACCATTCACTTTAAATAAAGGAGAAAAGAAAAAACATTCGATTACATTACCCGTATATGTCGGTTCTGTCCGCACCATGCTGGTTGCCGGACAAGACGGAGCGTATGGAAAAGCCGAAAAAACAACACCCGTTCGTTCGCCCCTGATGATACTCTCATCCCTGCCCCGCGTCGTCAGCGTGAATGAAGAAATCCAGCTTCCGGTGAACGTCTTTGTCATGGAAAATTCGGTGAAAAACGTATCCGTCAAAGTAGAAACAACCGGATTACTTCAGGTAACGGACGAAAATAAAAAATCGCTTCACTTTACACAGCCGGGAGATGACAGGATCTATTTTTCCCTGAAAACAAATGCAAAAACAGGCATTGAAAAAGTAACCGTAACAGCAACAGGAGACGGTAAAACATCCAAAGAAACAATCGAAATAGACGTTCGCAATCCCAATCCGGCTATCATTCTTTCGGAAAATAAATTGCTGAATGCCGGTCAAACAGGCGAACTGAAATACCAATCGACCGGAATTTCCAACAACAATTGGGTACGATTGGAAGTCTCGCGGATTCCATCAATAAACTTTACCGGACGCTTCGATTTCTTGTACAATTATGAACATTATTGTTCGGAACAGTTAATTTCGAAAGCATTACCTTTATTATTCATCTCCCAATTGAAAGAAACGAATAATGAAGAAACGGATTTAATCAAGAAAAACATCCAAGAAGCAATTAAAAATCTGTACGGAAGACAATTACATTCCGGAGGAATTGCTTATTGGTCCGGGCAGAGTTCTGCCGGTGAATGGATTACTTCTTATGCCGGCGTTTTTCTTGTAAAAGCTAAAGAAAAGGGGTATGAAGTCAATAAAGGCGTTCTGAACAAATGGAAAAGTTTTCAGCAGAAAGCCGCCCTGAATTGGTTGCTGCCATCGAATACGAAGACTTACAATTACACAGATATCTGCTATCAACAGGCATACCGGCTTTATTCCTTAGCCTTAGCCGGCGTTGCGGAATTAGGCGCCATGAACCGCTTGAAAGAAATCAAAGACCTGCCCTTGCAAGCACGATGGTGTCTGGCTGCCGCTTATGCAGTCTGCGGGAAAACGAAGCCGGCAGAAGAATTAGTCTTCAACATCGCAACAACGGTAATGCCCTATCATTCGGCTTATACTTACGGTTCGCCGGAACGGGATGAAGCAATGATACTGCAAACCTTAGTAGCAATGGGACACATGGAAGAAGCGTTCAAGCAGGCGCAAAAAATAGCGAAAAGCCTGTCGCAACAAACTTATTTTGATACGCAATCAACCGCTTTTGCTTTGGTAGCGATGGGAAGTTTAGCCGAAAAAATATCCGGAACCATTGAATTTGACTGGAAACTAAACGGAAAAAAACAAGGCGAAGTAAAATCGGCAAAAGCCGCTTATCAAATCCAATTGCCGAAAAAAACGGAGGAAGTTGGAACCGTTACAGTAAGCAATCAAAGCAAAGGAGCGCTTTATGTGCATTTGGCGTCCAAATCGCAACCGCTCAACGACACGCTTCCGGCAATTGCCAACAATTTAAGCATTCATGTTTCCTATACCGATTTACAAGGCAAGTCGATCAACATATCGGAAATCAAACAGGGAACGGACTTTATTGCCGCGGTCAAAGTCTCCAATACCAGCGCCGCAAGTGATTATACCGACCTTGCGTTGACGCACATCATTCCTTCGGGTTGGGAAATCTTCAATGAGCGAACAGTTGCAGACGAAAACAACGCTTCCGTTTCGGATACTTATACCTCTCGCGATATCCGCGACGACCGGGTATTGACCTATTTTGATTTGGCGAGAAATCGGTCCAAAACGTTCAAAGTCCGTTTGCAAACCTCATACACCGGTTCATTTGTTTTGCCGGCTATTCAATGCGAAGCGATGTACGATACTTCGGCACAGGCAAAAACGAAAGCAGGCCGAACGACTGTTACAAAATAATTTTCGAAGCTTTTTTCTCCGAAGTCGAAGTTATTTTCTCCGAAGTCGAAGCTTTTTTCTTCGAACTCGGAGTTATTTTCTCCGAATTCGAAGCTTTTTTCTCCGAAGTCGAAGCTTTTTTCTTCGAAGTCGGAGTTATTTTCTCCGAACTCGAAGCAATTTTCTCCGAAGTCGAAGCTTTTTTCTCCGAACTCGAAGCTTTTTACCCGGAGTACGGTGTTTTTTGCTGTCTGCGGTAACATGAATTATTAATTTTAAACAATGAAAATTAAAAATTTTCACGTAAATTTGCACAATTATTTTAAAAACAACTTATTATATATGAAATATTCATGTTTAACAAACGCCCAAGAGCATGTAAATAAAAAGAACTTAGCGTCTTAGCGTACAATAAATTTATTCACGTATGAAACATTCATGTATTTTATACACCCGAGAGGATGAAAATAAGGAGATTGCGAGCCAAACTCGTAATAACAAAGTATTTATAACTCATAATTCATAATTCATAATTTATAATTCATTTACGTATGAAAATATCTTTTTTTAGTAAAATTTTAACATGTCTTTTTATCCCGGGAAGTTTATTTTTAACCTCCTGTGTAGATAAAAGTGTAGATTTGGACAAATTGTCCAAAGAAATGTCATTAGGCGGAAATGTGGTTTTGCCTGTCCTTAAAGAAAGCCGGTTAA
>JAITAH010000089.1 GCA_031284225.1 Dysgonamonadaceae bacterium
GAAAAAGCGATTGAAAACGGCGCCAAAGTCATCGTATGTCAGGTTTTACCACCTGACCGACATTCGGAGGTTCAATACATTCAAGTGGCCGACAGCGCCCAAGCTTTGGGCGAAATCGCGTCTCTCTGGAACGGCGAACCATCAAAAAACCTCCATTTAATCGGCGTTACCGGCACGAATGGGAAAACCACTACGGCTACTTTATTATATACAATGTTTCGACGGTTGGGTTACAAAGCGGGACTGCTTTCGACCGTTTGCAATTACATTGACGGTAAAGAAATTCCGGCGACGCACACTACTCCCGACGCCCTCGAATTGAACGACTTGCTGGCTCAAATGGTAGCCGCCGGTTGCGACTATGCGTTTATGGAAGTCAGTTCCCATGCGGCGGTTCAAAAACGGATTGCCGGGCTGCGATTCAAAGGTGGAATTTTCACCAATCTTACGCGCGACCATCTTGATTATCACGAAACTTTCGAGGCTTATCGCGACGCCAAGAAAGAATTTTTCGACCAGCTTCCCGCCGGCGCCTTCGCGTTGACCAATAAAGACGATAAAAACGGCCTTTTCATGCTGCAAAACACGAAAGCCAGCCAACATTCTTATTCTTTTCAAGCCCTGGCCGATTTCAAAGGCAGAATCTTGGAATCGCATTTCGACGGTACTTTAATGACGATCAACGATACGGAAATTTTGACGCAATTCGTAGGAAAATTCAATGCCTACAATCTATTGGCTGTCTATGGCGCCGCCGCATTATTGGGACAAAATCCCGATGAAATCTTAATTATTCTGAGTACCTTGCGCTCGGTATCCGGTCGTTTTGAAACGTTCCGTTCGGCGGATGACTATACCGCGATCGTCGATTATGCGCATACGCCCGATGCGTTGACCAATGTGCTCAACGCCATTCACGGCGTCATGAATGGAAGCGGAAAGATCATTACCGTAGTCGGTTGCGGCGGCAATCGCGACAAAGGCAAACGTCCGATCATGGCCAAAGAAGCCGTCCGTTTGAGCGACCGCGTTATTCTGACTTCCGACAATCCCCGGTTTGAAGATCCCGACGACATTATCAACGATATGGTCGCCGGTCTGAATACGGCGGAAAGGAAACAAGCCGTCTGCATCGCCGACCGACGAGAAGCCATCCGCACGGCTTGTCTGTTGGCGCAAACCGGCGACGTCATCCTCATTGCAGGCAAAGGTCATGAGGATTATCAGGAAGTCAAAGGGGTGAAATATCCGTTCGATGACCGGAAAATTGTGCAGGAGATTTTTAAATCCTAATAAAAACGCGAAGAATATGCTATACGACTTTTTTCATTATCTCGACCATCTGAATTTTCCGGGCGCCGGACTGTTCCACTACATTTCTTTCCGCTCAGCGGCAGCGCTGGTGTTGTCGATAATTCTTTCGACCATGACCGGAAAAAAAATCATCGCCGCTTTGCAACGACAGCAAATTGGCGAATCTATCCGCGACCTCGGATTGGAAGGTCAAATGCAGAAAAAAGGCACGCCGACAATGGGCGGAATTATTATCATCATTGCCATTTTGGTTCCGGTATTGTTATTGGCGCGATTAAATAACATTTATATTCTGTTAATGCTGATTACCACCGTTTGGCTCGGAGTTCTCGGTTTCATCGACGATTATATTAAAGTCATCCGAAAAAACAAGGAAGGCTTGTCGGGAAAATTCAAAATCATAGCGCAAGTCGGATTAGGACTTATTGTAGGATTGACTATCTATTTAAGTCCCAATGCCATAATGCACGAAAACGTAGAAAAAATCAAGGAAGGTGAAAAAACGGAAATTACCTACACGCCGGCGGTGAAATCGACGCAAACTACCATTCCATTTTTTAAAAATAATAATCTGGATTATCGTTCATTGGTTTCGTTTATGCCCAATCGCCGGACAGCCGCCACTTGGATTTTATTCGTTTTAATCACGATTTTTATTGTTACGGCCGTATCCAACGGCGCCAATCTAACCGACGGATTAGACGGTTTGGCGGCGGGCAGTTCGGCCATTATCGGGGTGGCGCTGGGCATTTTGGCTTATGTTTCTTCGCACCTCGAATTTGCCGCCTATCTCAATATCATGTATATTCCCGGTTGCGAAGAATTGGCCGTTTTTGCCTGCGCATTCATCGGCGCCTGCATCGGATTTTTGTGGTACAACGCTTTTCCGGCGCAAGTCTTTATGGGCGATACCGGTTCGCTGACTTTGGGCGGAATCATCGCCGTTTTTGCCATTATCATTCATAAGGAATTGCTTTTGCCCATATTGTGCGGCGTATTTTTCGTTGAAAGTCTGTCGGTAATGATGCAAGTTTCGTATTTCAAATTTACAAAGAAAAAATACGGCGCCGGCAAACGGATTTTCAAAATGACGCCTTTGCATCATCATTTTCAGAAACCGGGACTTCAGGGAATAGATGCGATTATTCAACGGCCTTTGATTCCGATTCCCGAATCAAAAATTGTCGTTCGCTTCTGGCTAATCGGAATCGTTTTGGCAGTATTGACAATAGCCACGTTAAAAATGCGTTAAATAAAAAGAATATGATTATTCTGAATGTCGAAAAGAAAGAAAATAAAGGATTGAATCTCGCTTTTGAAATGCCTTTAGCGCTCCGGCGGATAGTCATTCTCGGTGGCGGCGAAAGCGGTGTGGGAGCGGCTGTTCTGGCCAAAAAACAAGGCTTCGACGTTTTTTTATCCGATTCATCGGAAATAAAACCGAAATACCGGGATGTTTTGGAAAAATACGGTATTGCCTACGAAGAAAATCAACATACGGAAGAAAAGATTATCAATGCCGGAGAAGTCGTCAAAAGTCCGGGAATTCCCGATAAAATCGCCATTATTCGGACAATCAAAGAGAAAAAAATTCCGATAATTTCCGAAATCGAATTTGCCGGACGTTATACCCAAGCCAAAATGATTGCTATCACGGGCAGTAACGGCAAAACGACTACGACCACGCTCATCCATCATATTCTGAAAAATGCCGGATTCAACGTCGGTTTGGCAGGAAATGTCGGCAACAGTCTGGCTTTGCAGGTGGCGGAACAGAACCACGATTATTACGTCATCGAACTAAGCAGTTTTCAATTGGACGGCATGTACGATTTTAAAGCGGATATTGCCGTTCTGTTGAACATCACGCCCGATCATTTGGATCGATATAACTACGAAATGCAGAATTACGTCGATTCTAAATTACGGATTTTACAAAATCAAACGGCAAACGACGCTTTCATTTACTGGAACGACGATCCGATCGTTGCTCAAGAAATTGAAAAACGAAACCCTTCGGTTACGCTTTATCCTTTTTCCGAAAAAAAGGAGACCGGAGTAAAAGCTTATACAAACAACAAAACAATTATCATAGAAACTCCTAACGGTAAATTCACAATGGAAGAGGAATTAGTAGCATTAACGGGAACACATAATTTGTATAATTCCCTCGCAGCCGGCGTTGCCGCCAAATTATTGGACATTAAAGACGAAGTTATCCGCCAATCGTTGAGCGATTTTAAAGGCGTGGAACATCGCTTGGAAAAAGTCGCTCGCGTGCGGGGCATAGAATATATCAACGATTCGAAAGCGACCAACGTCAATTCTACCTGGTACGCGCTGCAAAGCATGAAAACGCCCACAATCCTTATTTTGGGCGGAACGGATAAAGGCAACGACTATCGCGAAATCGAGTCGTTAGTAGTAAGCAAGTGCCGCGCTCTGATTTTTCTGGGAGTAGATAATGCCAAACTGCACGCATTCTTCGATGGAAAAGTAAAAAGCATCCGGGACGCCCGATCGATGGAAGAAGCCATTGCCCAGGCCTACGAAATAGCCCAAAAAGGGGATACGGTTTTATTATCGCCCAGCTGCGCCAGTTTTGATTTGTTTCAAAATTATGAAGACCGTGGCCGGCAGTTTAAAGAATGCGTACAAAAGTTATAAATTATGGATTTCATCAATAAAATATTCCGTGGCGACCGGGTAATCTGGATGGTTTTTCTGATCCTTTGCCTGATCTCGATTGTAGAAGTGTATAGCGCTTCCAGCACGTTGACTTTCAGTACCGATTATTGGAAACCCATCTTTCGGCATTCGCTGTTTCTTTTGGCAGGGTTAGGCGTTATATTGGCCGTACATGCTATTCCGGCGCGGTTTTTCTCGGCGCTCGGCATTTGTCTTCCGGTGGCTTGGTTGCTTTTGGTGGCTGTCCGGTTATTCGGGGAATCGGTAAACGGTTCGTATCGTTGGATCAACATTGCCGGAATAAGTTTTCAACCTTCGGAAATCGCTAAAATCTTTTTGATTAGCTTTACCGCTTTTGTCCTGAGTAAACGAACAGACAAAAAGAATGACAAAAGTTTTCAATGGATACTGATAGCGACCGTTATTACCTGCGGCATTATCTTTATTGACAACGGCTCCACCGCAATA
>JAITAH010000237.1 GCA_031284225.1 Dysgonamonadaceae bacterium
CTTATGCCGTTATTCCCGTTTTATTCCATGAATATTGCCACTATATGGAAGACCCGAACGAGGCAAGCGTCTTCTTAAAAACACATGTCTTTTCGTTAAAATTTTACCGCAAATACAAAGACTCCAATCCGGAAAGAGACGGTGTTTTTATCCGATTGAATCATTTATTGGGCGAAACGCTTGATTCGAACAGATTTGATGATTTAAACAGTCTGATTCTGGAACATTACGGATCGCCCAAATCAGAAGAAGAAGCGATGAATGCAGCAATAGCCGAACTGGATCAAGAGAATTTTTTCATTGAATATAATAATAAACATCAAACGTGGTGTCCCGAAATCAAAATGCCGCTGTTGAGTTATACCGGCGATAAGGCAAATGCCGATTTAATTACAGACATACTTGTCCGGTATGCGCAAATTCCACGAACAGTTACACAGAACGAGTTTGAAAAAATTAAAACGGATTACATGCCCGTTCAGCCGAATATGTATCACGACTATATAGAATCAGTTCCTTACATGTTTTCAAAACTTGATGAAAAGGAAATGGACGGGCAACTTATCCTGTCATTTCCTCGCTGGAAAAGTTTTAAAGACTGGTGCATAGAAGAAAGATATGTCAGGCAATATAAAGACAACGTAAGCATTTAGAGAGTAATATTTCATAAAACCGTAACATTATGCAAGTCAGAAACCGTGCCATACGATTATTTGTTTCTTCCACATTTCAGGACATGCATGAAGAACGGGACGCCCTGTGCCGGTTTGTCTTTCCGTATCTGGAAGACTTTTGCAGCCGGCGCAATATCGGATTCACGGGCATCGACCTGCGGTGGGGCGTTACGGAAGAAGATGTGCGTCAGGGTAAAACCATCGGACTGTGTCTTTCGGAAGTAAACCATTGCCGACCGTATTTTCTGGGTATTTTGGGCGAACGTTACGGCTGGATACCTGAACAGGCGCTGACGGCGGAATACGAAACGCTGTTTAGCGGACAATGCTCCATCACGGAAGCCGAAATGCTTTATGGTGCGCTTTCCGACTCGTCCGGCAAGGAAACAAATGCTTTCTTTTGTTTACGCGACAGGGAATTTACCCAAAAGACCCTTGGCGATATGACGGAAGATTCCAAGGTACAAAAACGTTTACAGCAGTTGAAAGACCATATACGACAAAGCCCTTACCCTGTTTTGGACGGCTATACATCTATGGAAGCGTTCTGTTCGTTTATCAGGGAACAGTTCTGTGTGGCCATCGAAAAAGATTTTCCTGCCGACGAAACCGGTAATGAATACAAAGGCGAATCGTTAGCGCACGCTCACTATGCCTGTACTCAAAATACTATTTTTACGGGACGCGAAAAGGAATTGTCTGAAATCGACCATTATATGGAAGCTGACAATCCGGCGCCGCTGTTTGTCACAGGCGTTCCGGGCGCCGGTAAAACGGCTTTTCTTGCCCGCTGGGCAGTTCGCAGACAGGCCTCTTTTCCCGATGCTTTTGTTTTTATGCACTTTTACGGCGCCTCGCTTTTTTCCGACCGCTGGGAAAAGGTCGTCAAACGTCTTATTTATGAATTATGCCAAAAATTTGAAATCGAATTTCAATTGCCCGAAACGTCGGGAGAACTGATGACCGCGCTTTCGGACTATTTGTATTTGGCTTCCGGTAAAAATACGGAAATCATATTGGCGCTGGATGGCGTTGATTTAATAAATACGGACAGGCAGGTTGGCCTGGCATGGTTGCCGAAGGATTTGCCCGCCGGCGTGAAAATGCTTCTTTCAGTCAAAACCAAAGAAGGGAAAAACCATCTGCTGCGAAGGAATTACAGGGAATACCGGCTTGCCCTGTTAAAGACGGCCGGGCAAAAAGCCCTGATAGCTTCCCATCTTGAACCTCACGGCAAGAAGATGGAAAAGAGCCATATTGCCCGCATACTTCAGTCAAAAGCCGCCAAAAATCCGTTATATCTCGGCGTTTTGCTGCATGAATTGTGTACTCGGGCAACGCACGACCGGATGAATGACTTGCTGACATATTATTTACAGGCCAGCAACGTGACGGAGCTTTTTGTGAAAATCACAGAGGCATACGGTAAAACGTACGGCGAGGCAATCACCCGCGACGTACTTTCGCTGATTTGGGGCGCCCGTCACGGTTTGACGGAAAACGAGTTGCTTTCCATGCTGCACATTCCGCAGGCGGCGTTTTCACCCCTGTATCTTGCGCTGAAACCTTATCTGGTCAACAAAAACGGCCTCCTGAGCTTTGCCTGTACGGCTTTGCGGAAAGCGGTAACGCAAAATTACTTGTCCGACCGGCAGGCTCAAAAAACGGTTCGTCGCCGTTTAGCCGACTATTTTATGAGCAAACAGACGCCCCATGCTATTGAGGAAACAGTCTGGCTACTGGAAAAAACGGCTGCATACGGGAAACTGTATAACGTGGTATGTAATACGAAAAATTTTTGCCGGCTCTGGCAACAGAATCCTTCCGAAATAAAAATGTATTGGGAGAAAATCGAATCGCACACGAAAAAACGACGTATCAATGCATATTCCACAGTTGTAAACCGGTCGAAAAAATTACCGCAAAATACGGTTCTTGACCTGGCCACATTCTTTTTTGAAACAGGTTATCCCCATGAAGCCGAAAGATTGTTAATCTATTTGTCTAACATACGTCCCACACGGGCGAATCGGGATCTCCGTCAGCGTGTCTTCGGGATTTTGGGCAATTTATACTATACCGCCGGAAAATATCGCGAAGCAAAGGTTTGTTACAAAAAGAAACTGGACATTTGCCAAAAAGAAGGAAATACACTCGAATGGGCACGGGTGTCAGGTAATTTGGGCGTGATGGAAAGCGCCGAAAAAAATTACGATGAAGCATTGAAATACTATGAAAAAGCCGGCGATGTCTGCCGCAAGTCAGGTTTCCTGCACGGCATCCAGGCAGATTTGAGTAATCGGGGCAATATCTACATGGCAATGGAAGATATGGATAAAGCCTTTGAACTGTTTAAATTGCAGGAACAGGTTTGCCGTGAAAGCGGTCTTCTTTCAGGATTGACCGCCGCGCTGGGCAATATAAGTGTCGTGATGCTGAAAATGAAAAAATACGGTGAAGCCCTGAAACTGTTTGAAGAACAGACTGTATTGTGTAAAAAGACGGGCGATTTCAATCGCTTGCATATTGTGTACGGGAATCGTGCGAAAGCGTTGTATGAACTGGGTCAGGAAGACGAAGCGCTGGAATGGCTCGAACGCAAACTCGCTCTTTGTGAACAACTCAACCACTTCGATGGGAAACAAATGGCGCTTTACAATTTAGTCGTATATTATGCAGGACAAAACAATTTGAATAAGGCGCTGGAACTGGCGGATAAACGAACCGATTTATGCCGTCAACACAAAGCGAGAGCGCCATTGGTGGAATCGCTCTCTCAATATGCGCAAATTTTGGAAAAGTGCGGAAGAACCTGTGAAGCGGAAGATATTTATAGACAAATAACAATATTAATGTAAACAAAGAAAGAATATGGCATCTTATGAAGAAAAAAAGAACCTCGCGGTAGGTTTTGTATTGCCCGCTCCCGATCCGTTTGCATCAGGAAGCGGGAATCGTCAGCCGTCCATTGCTGAAATGGCGCCCACGGGCTTTACCGATTTATACGAAAAAACGCTGAGCCGGCAAGAGCAAATAAACGCACAGGCTACTTATCAGTTTTCGCTGGCAAGGTGGAGCGATAAATATGAGTCGGACTGTAAGTCCGCCAAAAAAAATCTTGCCGAACTGAACAAAATGTTGCTTGCGGGCAAGACGGTCAAGCTGGAAGCGTTTTTTACCCGGGAACCTGTTGCCGAGTGGTTAAACTATATTTTCCTGAAAGAATCGGAACTGGGTGAACTGGTAGAAAACATGAAAGCGGCTCCGCCGGAATGCCGGACAATTGTCGTTGCCGCTATTGAAAAAGAATTGAAACGTATGGTCAATTTCAGAACGCTGTTTGAACAGATGGTGAATATGTTAACAGATGCAGGGTGAATGGATGATGCCGGTATTGTTCCTGTTTTACCCGGCTGTTCGCTTTCGGCGAAGTTATCATATATCCTAAATTGGAGAAAAAAGTTAATAACGATGCCGTTTAAGGCAGGATATTGAAGGCATTAAAAATAGTCGCTTGTTTTTTAGAGATTTCACTTTTTACGGGCTCAACATTTTTGAGAGA